>JAWRIR010000128.1:0-16724 GCA_040268405.1 Thermoproteota archaeon
CTGACAACTTTTTTGCCAGAAAGTTCGTTTGCACTAACCAATTTTTCACCTACTAAAAACCTGATGACTTAACTATACTCGCTGGCGGTTATATCTGTTTGTTTGCATTTTTGCTCCATAATCAAGACAACCATACATCAAGCAGGCTGGCTTTTCATAATGTCAGAAGCAGAATTGCCATTAAGCAGTAGGTAAGCCATTTCCTGCATGTACGGTTTTGTGTGCATAAAAAACATTTTCAAACCTTTACAGAGCCAGTTTAAACCCTCTTCGCCAGCCAGAGTCTTCAACACACGATTCTTTGGGCATTCACCATAACAGGTAAACAGGAACTCACATGTTTTGCAATACAACGGAAGCATTGTGTACTTAGCATTGCCAAAACAACGTTGCCGTTCGCTGCACACAAGCGATGGTAACGGTTTTTCAGCTATATTTCCTAAATAATAGTCGGGTTCAACGTAGTGGTCACAGGAATATACGTCACCGTTGTGTTCAAGTGCAACATTCTCGCCGCATCTTGGACTAAGTACACAAAGAGAGGAATAACCTTGAACATAAGAGGCTAAGACGCCGTCAAAAAACTGGACAAACATGCCACCTACATCCCGCTTTACCCATTCATCAAAAATAGTGTTAAGGAACATGCCGTACTGCACAGGGTTTACTGAACGTTCAGTTAAACGGGTTCCTTGCTGATTACCGGTGCTGTTGTCTCTTTCAACGATTGGAATAAACTGCAAGTAAGGTGTTTTAAGTTCATCGCGAAAGAAACGATAAACTTCTAAGGGATACTTACTGTTAACAGCGTTCACAGTACACAGCACATTGAATTCAACCTTATACTTCTGCATCAACCGAGCAGCGCTGACAACTCTATCAAAAACTGAACCACCCGCCTTGTCTTTACGGTACACGTCATGCAGAGGTTTTGGGCCATCGATGCTTAGACCTACCAAAAAATTGTTGTCATGAAGAAAACGGCACCATTCCTCATCAAGCAACACTCCATTAGTTTGTAACGTTTGCTCAACTTGCAGGTCTTTTCGAGCTGTTTTTTTGATTACATCTGTAGCGTGGCGGAAGAAGTCTAGTCCCATTAGTGTCGGTTCGCCTCCTTGCCAAGCAATGGTCACTGCGGGAGTGTTTTGGGATTCGGTTGTTTGACGAATATAGTTTTCCATTATTTTGTCTGTCATGTAGAAGGTGCTGTTGGGGTAAAGATGCTTCTTTTTTAGGAAAAAGCAGTAGTCACAGTTAAGATTACATCTTGAACCAGTGGGTTTAGCCATAACATTGAATGCCCGCATGCTTTTTTTCTCACATTAAAAATTAGATTTAAAAAGTTCAAAGAAACTGAGGTAATTAGGCAGAATGCCTGGTTATAGTCTTGATAGAAGACCAAGTATTGCACCGATAACCATTATCCACGCTATAAACGATGCGCCAAACAAGCTTGCAATAATCGCTAGCAATATTATCCAAAGTGCTGCGCCTATGTTGTAAACGAACCTTGAAGACGCTGCACCCAAAATGCCGATGATAAGCATTGCAAGACCCCAGAAGAAGGCGCCTAAAGCATACACTGGATAGAAAATTAACAGGAATATTCCAAACATTGCACCGAGTCCAACTATTATCAAAATTATGCTCCCGATTAAAGCTAAAATAAAACCTATGTTTGCTAATGTTCGAGAAATCTTGTTTCACCTCCTAAAAAGCGGCTTAATAAATGGGCTACAGATTCAATAGCGAAACTGTAGATCCTTATGCTTAAGCTATAAACCAGCAATTTTGTTCTTAAGCGTTTGTGACTGGTTCAATATTGTAACAAATATGAAAGCCAAAACCTAATTGTTGTAGCCATAGCATAACCTACAAATGCTTTTAACAACGGCTACGAAAAAAGCTATGTGGTGAACAAACTTGGTTAGTGTTCATGACCTTAAAGGAAAAGAAGTTTATGCCAAGCGAGGAATAAAAATCGGTAAAGTGGAAGACGTTGAACTTGATGACAACAACTGGTCTGTAACAGCACTTGACGTAAAAATGAACGACGACATCGCCAAAATTTACGGCGAAAAAGCCGGCTTTATGAAAAAAGAAATTGTTCCTCTGCCAGCAAAAATGTTGGGGCCCATAGGCGAAAACGTAACTCTAAAAGAAGAAATCACTGATTTTGATGCACTACGCGGCTCAATAAGAACCGAAAGAGCCCTCTAGATCTAAACCTAAACATTCCCGCAAGTTTTACTTAATTTTTCATTTTAACTTTTTTCAGTATTCTTAGGTAAAACTAACCTTCCTCTCTTTTTTAATTACGCATCTCTTGGAAAACACGAAACCAAACTAACGTTTGACTATAAAGTTGGATGTGTAGTTGGGTTTTTAAAAAAGCCCTTATCGAGTATAGTTTTGTTTTCTTAAGGCAGCTGGCACATATGCGCATCTTGGGTCTGAACCGTGAACATCGCCAGTGTAAAACAGTGCAGTTGTTCTGCAGCCGCCACATAACTGTTTGTATTCGCAGACGCCGCATTTGCCTTTAAGGTTGTTTTTGTCTCTAACTTTTGCGAAGAATTCGCTATTTTCCATGTCCTTCCAGATCTGCTCAAGTGGTTTGTCTTTTACGCTGCCAGCACGGAAAACGTCGTTGTAGCTGCATGGGATGGCTTCACCGTTTTCGGCTATGCTCATGAATTTGCCGAACCAGCATCTGCCAAGGAAGAAGTTGTTGTACCAATCGTCAAAGTTGGGCATTCCCCGTTGTTTTGCTACTCGTGCCATGAATGGAATGTAAACGTTGATTTCCGGTTTACCCTTATACTCTATCATTAAATCGTAAAGGGTATTGCATGCCCATTCATACTGTTGCGGGGTTGGGTCAGCTTTGATGCTTTCTTTGCTAAACGGAATGAACCCGTGGAATACAACCCAGCGGGCATCGTTTTTTCGGGCAAGCTCAATAACGTGGACGATGTCTTCCTTGTTTACGTTGGTTATGCCGTTTTCTGTTTTGGCAAAAGTGTAAACAAGACAATCCAGCAATCCTGCCTTGGAGATTTTTTCTATAGCTGAAACGGCTGCTTTGTATGAGCCTTTGCTTCTTATGGCGTCGTTGGTTTCTTCTGCGCCGTCAATGCTTATTGAAACCCTGACCTTATTGTCTACTATGCCTTTGAGTGCGGCTTCATCCATTTTGTGAGCGTCAGTAATTATGCTTACACTTAGACCCTTTTGTTTGGCGTAATCGATAATTTCAAAGAGGTCTTTTCGTAGGAAGGGTTCGCCGCCTGTTATTCCAAAGAAGGTTGCGCCGAACTCAGCTACTTGGTCAACGATGTGTTTGGCAGCTGCTGTATCAACTTCGTCTGGGACAGCTTGTTTTCCGCCTGAAGTGCAGTGAACACAGTTGCTGTCACATCCGAAAGTGCAGCGCCATGGAACAATAAACAGTGGACCTTTACCAGTCATGTAATCCTTTACCCCAAATATCGTTGTATATTCTGCTAAATCTGGAAATTGCTATTTAACTCTTCACGTTTACTTCGTCACGGTCGATTTCAATGCCTTCTAGTTGGTAGAGATTTCCGACGCTATTATGCACATATGAATGCGGGAACAGTTTTGCAATTGCATAGTTAGCACGCCATCCAGTGCAGTGACATGGAACGATTAACTGAGGATTAATCTGCTTCATTTCTTCGAGTGTTTGAGGTATTAGCTTCTCGTTATCTAAGCCACCTAAATGGAATCCGCCAATAACAGCGTAAACAGTGTTGACTCCAGTAACCTCTTGGGCGTAACGTACAGTGTTGATTATTCCTGCGTGAGCACAACCAGAAACAACCACCAACCCACGTCCTTTAAGGTTTAGCACCACTGCGCGGTCATCTAAAACCCAACGGTCAGGCTGCCACTCTTCATCCTTTAATATCCTGTTCAACCCGTAACCTCTTTCGAAACTAGTTTTTCGCGGAATCTCCCCAGTTACAAGGACGGAGTGGTTTGCGATTAGGGCAGGTTCTTTAGTGTTGATGATTTGGGCTGGGCTTAACTGTTCAGGTTCTGGAAAACTTGGGTGATTCCGGACGCCATGGGGGCCAGCGGTTCCACGTTGTTTGAACATGTTTTCGTGAGTGATTATGGGTAAATTTTGTTTGTTGATTGCTTTAACTGCAGCCTGTAATCCGCCAAAATGGTCGTAATGTCCATGAGAAAGAACTATAATACTTGCTTCGCTTAGGTCGATGCCCATTCTTTGAGCGTTAACAATTATTCCGTCTTCGCTTATGCCAGTGTCAAAAAGAATGCTGCGGCATTCTTCACCAACATAAACGCGTATCAACATGGAAAAGCCGTGTTCAGCAATCGGCATGGGCTTGTGTGTTTGAGCGTATTCTTCGCCGTGTTTTTCTCTGAGCCACTTCCATAACGTTTTAACCGCGGGGTTACGGTTGGAAGATGTAAAGTCTACTGTGTTATCCATTAAGCTGATGATTTCAATTTTGGATGCTTCCTTAAACGTTGGCTGATCCACGATGATTTTTCTCCTAAAGTGTTCCTCTGTAATTGAATGTTGTTGGGCAACCTACACATTTCTTTTCTTCGAAACGGTTGCAGGGTGTGCAGTCTACTGTGCAGGGAGCAGTTTTATGCTCTTTATGCGATAAACCTTCACGTATCTGCAGAAACGGTGAAAAGAAGGTTTCGCTTACTGGGTAGAATTCTGAGCGACGAATACCTTTGCTGCAGCGGAGAGAACATTTTTCCATTGAAATACTTTCAAGGGTTTCTGGGGTTTCAGCAATGACGAGCGCAATTAGGTTGTAGCCACCCACGGTTTTGAAGATTTGAATTACTCGGGGGCAGTCTTTGAAACGTTTGAGGAGGTTTTGCATTGCTTCCGCGCTTTCCATTTCAAGCATAACGAGGGCTGGGTAGAGTTTGAGAACTGTTGGGTTGATTAACGCGGATATTTTTATTATGTTTTCTTTTTGGAGCTTTTCCAGTCGTTTTTTGGTGCCCATACTTGATAAGCCAATTTGTTTTGCCATGTCTTGCAGTGTAGCGCGTCCGTCTGTTTGGAGGATGCTGATTATTTTTTTGTCTGTTTCATCCATTGACTACATACCTTAAAGTTTAGATTCTAAACCAAACATATTAATATTGTTTAGTTATTAAACTTTTCATCCCTCTGGTGTTCAACATGGCAAATCCCAAACAAAATACCACCCAATGCCAAGAAGAATGCGAAACATGCACTTCATCAAACCAATGCAGCGACGAACAAAAAGAAGAACAAAAACTAAAACAACAACTTAAAAAAATAAAACACAAAATCGCAGTCATCAGCGGCAAAGGCGGCGTAGGCAAAAGCACCGTAACCGCCAATCTAGCGATGGGGTTTGCCATGCAAGGTTACAGTGTAGGCGTTCTTGACGCAGACATTCATGGACCCTGCATTCCAAAAATGCTCGGCCTTAAAGGAAACACCCTAAAAGGCAGTCCCAGCGGAATAATCGCGCCTGTTGTAGGGCGTTCAGGCGTAAAAGTGGCATCAATTGATTTTATGCTCCAAAGTGACGATCAACCCGTTATTTGGCGTGGGCCACTAAAAATGCGGTTAATCCAGCAATTTCTTTCTTATGTTGCGTGGGGGGAGCTTGATTTCCTGTTTGTCGATCTACCACCCGGCACAGGCGATGAACCCTTAACAGTGATGCAGTTAATCCCCGACCTAGACGGTGTTCTAATAGTAACTATGCCTTCCGAGCTTTCCGAAGGCGTCGTCAAAAAATCTGTCAGCTTTGCCAAACAAGTAGGTGTTCCAATCATTGGCATAATTGAAAACATGAGCGGATACGTTTGTCCTGACTGCGGAAAAAAAGTGGACATTTTCCAGTCTGGAGGCGGCAAACGCATAGCTGAAGAGCAAAACGTGCCATACTTAGGCAGTATACCAATCGACCCCACAGTTTGCACTGACTCAGACAAGGGCTTATCCGCAATAGAAGAAAAGAAAGAATCTCCAACAACAAAAGCATTAACAGAGGTTATTCAAAAAACAAAATTGTTCATAGAACAAGTTGAGATGAATAAAAAATGAAAATAGTTGTTAGCTCAACATCCAACAATTTAGAAGGCCAATTAGACCCCCGCTTCGGCAGATGTGCCTACCTTTTAATCGTTGAATCTGAAACTATGCAGTTTGAAGCAATCCTGAACGCTGCATCCAACGCAGGAGGCGGCGCAGGAATTCAAACAGCACAATTAATAGCAGATAAAGGCGCAAAAACAGTTATAACCGGAAATGTTGGTCCTAACGCGTTCAGGTCTTTATCGGCTGCAGGAATAGAAATAATAACCGGTGCAGTTGGAACTGTGCGGGAAGCAGTGGAGAAGTTTAAGCGCGGCGAGTTCAGTCGAACCGGTGCACCAACAGTTGAGGAACACTTCGGTTCAAGACGGGCATAAAACTGCATAGCCGACCAGTTATTACATGTTAACCATTTGATACTTGGTTAAACGTTGGAGGTGAAAAGACGTGACAGAAAAAATTGTTGTTCCAACAGAAAATCAAGAAGGCATAAACGCGTTAATTGCAGAACATTTCGGACGCACACCATACTTTACAGTTGTAGAAATAGACAATGGCAAGGTTATTAACGTAGTTACAGTAACAAACACAAGCGAACACGTTGGCGGAGTAGGCACAGCTTTTGAACAAATCATCCAATTAAAACCTAACGCAATAGTAGTTAACGGCATGGGTCCAAGAGGTATCATGAACTTCGGCAATTCAGGCGTCAAAGTATTAAGAGCCAACGCACAATTCGTCAACAAAATAGTTGAAGCATACACTGCAGGCCAACTTTCAGAATTAACAGAAGGATGCTCCGAGGCGCACCATCACCACTAAACATCCTCAAACATTTTTCCATTTTTTAAAATAAATTTTGATAATAAAGGGTTAAAACATGATTGTAACGGTTGCAAGCGGTAAAGGTGGCACAGGCAAAACGTCTGTAGCTGTAAACATGGCACTTTCTATCGGAGACTGTCAAGTTTTAGACTGCGACGTAGAAGAACCAAACGCACACTTACTACTACACCCAAAAATAAGCAGGTCCCAACCAGTTTACGCCTCAAACGTAAAAATAGACAAAACGTTATGCAGACAATGCGGTTTGTGCGCAAAATTCTGCAGATACAACGCTCTGTTCTGCTCATTCAAAGGCGTATTGGTTTTCCCTGAACTTTGTCACGGCTGTGGCGGATGCATAACCGTTTGCCCCGAAAAAGCAATCAGCGAACAAAACTACAAAGTTGGAACCCTTAATTTTGCCCAAGCAGGCAACATTGAATTAATTTATGGAGAGCTTGAAGTAGGCAAACCTATGGCGGGGCCAGTCATTAAAGCAGTCAAAAAGCAGGCTGCAAAAAACCGAACAGTTATTGTTGATTCACCCCCTGGTGCTTCATGCTCTTTTGTAGAAACTGTGCGAAACACCGATTACTGTATCCTAGTTACTGAACCTACACCGTTCGGGTTGCATGACCTCAAGATAACAGTTGAAGTCCTAAAGAAAATGGGCATACCCTTCGGCGTAGTGATTAACCGTGCAGGAATAGGTGACAGAGCAGTTTACGATTGCTGCAAGCAAGACAATATTCCTATATTATTAGAGATTCCTTACGAAAGAAAAATTGCTGAATTATACTCAAAAGGCATCGCGTTCAGCGTTGAAATGCCTCAATGGAAAACAAACTTTCAAAACCTATTCACACAACTGAGGAGGTCCACAAGCAAATGAAGCAGTTAACAGTTTTAAGCGGTAAAGGTGGCACAGGCAAAACCAGCCTAACCGCTTGCCTTGCAGTTTTAGCCAATAACGCTATCGTTGCAGACTGCGATGTAGATGCACCAGACTTGCACATGCTGCTGCATCCTGAAGTTTTTGAACGACAAACTTTCATGGGCGCAAAAGTTGCCCAGATTGACGACACAAAATGCGTTAAATGCGGTTCATGCGAAACTCAATGCAGATTTGACGCCATAACAGAAGAATTGAAAGTTGACCCAACCGCCTGTGAAGGATGTGGGGTATGCCTCTTAGCCTGCAAATTCGAAGCAGTTAGTTTAGTTGAAAGAAACTCGGGGAGCACATACATTTCAAAAACGAAATATGGGTTTATGGCTCATGCAATGCTTTACCCCGGTGAAGCCAATTCCGGAAAACTAGTCACACTGGTTAGGCAAAACGCTAAAATTTTAGCTACAAAAGAAAAACTTGACCTAATAATCGTTGATGGACCTCCAGGTATTGGTTGCCCCGTTATTGCTTCAGTTTCAGGTGTTGATGCAGGCTTAATTGTTGTTGAACCCACACTTTCAGGCATCCATGACCTAAAAAGGGTTTTAGAATTACTCAATCACTTCAAAATCAAACCGTACGTTTGCGTAAACATGTACGACATTAACCTTGAAAACACTCAAAAAATCATCAGTTATTGCAACGAAAATAACCTTGATTTTGTAGGCAAAATCCCCTTTGACCCAAAATTCACAGAAGCCATGGTTCACGGAAAAACACTCATAGAATACGCGCCGACAAGCCAAAGCACCCAAGAAATCAAACAAATCTGGGAAAAAATAAAAACCAGCCTTTAAAACCAACAATCTTAAGGGCAACTTACTATCAAAAGATGAGACATAATGGTAAATGAGATAACATACAAACCCATAGGCATAATACATTCACCTTTCAAAGAACCAAAAAACGTCCCAATACAAGCATCAGCATCAGGCGCCATCGGGACCATCGAACTTAATCCCGAATACATTCAAGGCTTAAAAGACCTTGAAGGCTTCTCACACATTATTCTCCTTTACCATTTTCACCTAATAAAAAACTGGTCAATGCTTGTGAAACCATTCTTGGATGATAAAATGCATGGTTTATTTGCCACTCGCGCCCCTGCAAGACCAAACCTTATAGGCCTGTCAATAGTACAACTCAAAAGCATAGAAGGCAACATACTGCGCATCCAAGATGTTGATATCCTTGACGGCACACCCCTGCTTGACATAAAACCATACGTTCCAAAATTTGACCAAAGAGAAAACTGCAAAATAGGTTGGTTCAACGAAAACCTAAAAAAACTGCCCGAAGCAAAAGACGATGGCAGATTCTGTTAACTAAAAGCAGCATCAAGTGTCCAAAAAAAGAAAAGGGTGATTATTGTTTTGTTTCGTCGAGTTTGGCTTGGATTTTTTCAAGTGTTTGCTGCAGGGCTTTGACTTGAAGTTCTACAGCGTTTTTTTGTTGTGTCAGTAAAGCCACTTCAGTATCTTTTGTTATTGGTTCTGTGTTTACTGGTTGAGCTAGGTACATGCAGGCGCCTCGTCCGTATAGGTATCCAGGTCGTTCCCATGGTGGGAGATTGCTGAATGGTCCTCTTCCGGGCCAGTTACCAAAACCTCTGCACCCTCGTCCGTTTCCATATCCCATTTGTTTTCACCTCTAATTTTGTGCTTATGCACATAATATTCAATTATGAGAATATGCACACAAATTTATAAGAGTTACGCATTATAATAACCCCGAGGCAAACAAAATGGCATGGCGACACAGACGAGGCCGAAGAGGAAGAAACCCAAAACAAATCAACATACCCAACCCCTCAAAAACCAACACATTCACACCAACAAACCCCACAAACCAAGAACCAATAATCATCGAACTAGCCGAAATAGAAGCACAAAGACTAGTAGACTTCGAAGGCCTCTCCCAAGAAGAAGCAGGAAAAAAGATGGGCATCTCCAGAGGAACAATATGGCGCCTAGTACAAAACGCCCGCAAAAAAACCTCTCAAGCATTAACCGAAGGAAGACCACTAAAAATCGGCGACAACCAACCCTAAAAACCTGAGTCTACTTCCACTCCCAAATCTTACCTACCCAATTATCTGTCAAGTCAGTTCTGTATTCATGCAGACAAATTGCCCTATTTAACCGAGCCAGTATTTCTGAAGATGTCACCTGAGTAGATGCACCTCTGCTAACTCCGCCGTTTCCTGACGATAACCCTATCGAATTCATCTGTAACGTCAAGGCTTCGCCAGCCATCGTTGTGATAACGCCGGTTCCTTCCCCCATAAAAAGCCCCTCAGACATTAAACCAACTGTAGTAAAGAGTATCATTGCGTCTATGCCCATTATTTTTCCTACGCCTTGCCCAGATGTTTCAATTTGCCCGTCAGGAAGCACACGGTAACCAGTATTCCTTCCCTTAAATTCAGCAATTAACTCTAAAGACAAAGACAAAACAGTTCAACCCAGAAAGCAGAACGATACAAGGTCAAATATGCCTATGTGGCTACCAGCTTACAGTCACAAAAAAGTTGCCGAAAAAATTAAATTGACAATAAAGCCCCTTTTATTTGGTGACACTTTTTGCCTAAACTAATAGCAAACGCAAAACTTTTAGAAAACCTAAAAATTGAAACAGACAACGGTCGAGGTCACAAGGTAATTTGTGATTTATCTGAAGCCAAAGGAGGAACCAACGCTGGATCAACCCCCTTAGAGTTAGCCTTAATGGCGTTGGCAGGATGCGGCACAATCATCTACGCAGAAATCTGCAAAAACAGCAAAATAGACCCAGGCACCATCAGCATCTCAGTTGAAGCAGAAAAAAGCCCTGAATCACCAATCATAACAGGCGTAGCCATGAAAGTGAACATTAACTCGCCAGTACGCAAACAGTTGGTTGAGGCAGCTTGGCGACGCACCGAAGCAGCATGCCCAGTAGTCTACATTTTCAAAGAAAACATGCCTGTTAAGGTTGAAACAACAATAACCGCAGGCCAATAAGTTTCCCATTACCCACTTTTTTGTCAGGAGGTGAAATATTTTGTTATTTGTAGCCACAAATACGCATCCCGCAGCCCAATGCCCTCTAAACACTGACCAAGGAAAAATGATGATAAAACAGACTTTTTCAGAAGCAAACATGCAGAAAGCCGGCGTTAAACTTCAAGGCGCCTACGTGAGCTGCCCAAAAGGCGGACCCGACCATAAAGGATTCTTTATTATTGAAGCAAACAGTGCGATGGATGTTACCAAATTTTTTGGGCCTATGACTGTTGAGGTTCGGGAAGTTGTTCCTTTTAGTGAAGTAGCCAAAACTTTAGTTTAACACCAAAAAGGGCAACCAGTCCACCGTTGAACATAATGTTTTAAATGTAGACCTAAAGGAATAGTGGATTGGAGAAGAAGGCTCGAAAATGGAAGAGGACATGCTAGTCGTCACTAGACAGGCCAATTGCGACCACGCAAAAGAAAAGCATTATACCCAAAGAAGATTTGACATTTTAAACGGTTACGAATTCAATATAACCCGCTGTATCAACTGCCATAAAACGCTGGCTATGGACGCTAAAAAGTTCGGCAAAACTTCAAGCTGACTCTTTTTCTTTTTTTACGTCCAAGTACGGTTTACCCTCTTCTTTAAGCAGCTCCAGTATGCGCTGTACCTGCAGGGAAGTTAAAGAACACTTGTTGGGGTCTTCCAAGAAAGGAAATTTTTCAGGAGCATTTTCAATTTGATGCAACTCTTCCCATGTTACCTGAACGTTTTCTGAAGCACTATGTTCATCAATGTCCATCGCCCAAGCGCCAGCATCCAACTCGCCACCACCCTCCTCCAAAGCAGTAAATGGCCCAAGCAACGTTTTATCCTCTAAATTATAAAGAAAAACAACCGTTCCGGGCAAGATTTTGTTGGTAGGCTTGGTTTTTTTGTCTGCGCAGGTATAAAGTCTGCGGCTTAGGCATTGTTGCTGGGAAGTTTTGTTACAAAAAAGAACTATACCAGAATACATTACAAAAATACACCAGTAATTATTTAGAGAAACCAAACATATAAAGACTAAAGAGAAACACAGTCACAGGGGCATAATTTTTAGTTTTAAGTCAGTTTTACCAACCTATTTGGATCCTATTAGGCTCCTAATAGTGGTTCTATGCAGAAACCTATAGGGGGTAGGGTAAAAACAACGCTTTTTGAGGAATTAACCCGTTGAAACATCGTTTTTGTTGTGGTGGAAAAGATTTTTCGTGCCAACAAATTTAAGTTTCAAACACGTTAATTGGTTTTTATTCGAAGTGTCGTTTGAATGTCATATGATTTAGAAGAGCTTGGAAAGTTTCGTTTATCTGGAAAAATTTTACGTGAAGCCCGAGAAGAAATGCGGGGCTACGTACAAGAAAACATGCCGATAATTGACATCTGCGAAAAAGCTGAAGGGCTCATCCGCATGAAAGGCGGTCAGCCAGCTTTTCCCTGCAACGTCAGCATAAACGAGGTCGCCGCACACTACACTTCACCACCAGGCGACAAAAACATTATTCCGCCGGGTTCAACAGTCAAAGTTGATATGGGTGTACAAATCGATGGTTACGTAACCGACACCGCATTTTCAGTGTCTTTTAACCCTGAAGGCAGAAGCATGATAACAACCGCTGAACATGCTCTAAAAGCCGCGATTGACAACATTCACGGGGACATGTCAACTGGACGTATCGGCGGCATAATTGAAACAGCAATCAGAAACAGGGGCTTCAAACCCATAAGCAACCTGACAGGGCACTCTGTAGGCAGATACATTGTTCATGCAGGAACAAGCATCCCCAACGTCGCCACATTATCCACAAGCAAAGTTCTTGCAGGCGAAATCTTCGCAATTGAACCCTTCGTCACCCAACCGGACGCCATTGCACGTGTTGATGACAGCCCACAAAAAACCATCCACCGCCTCGTACGCGCAAAATCAACCAAAAATGCTTACGCCAAACAAATGCTAAAACATATAGAGACTAACTTTAGAACCCTGCCGTTTGCGGAACGTTGGCTAATCGGAGTTGTCCCACAAGAGCATCACGCTGAAGCATTCAAAGAATTGTTAAAATCAAAAATAGTTTCCAGCTACCCAGTGTTCGTTGAAGCAAGCAGAAGACCAGTAGCACAAGCAGAACACACGGTTCTAATAAAAGAAGACGGTTGCGAAGTTTTAACTTAAAAAAGGAAAAAATTTTGCAGTTTAGACTGCATATGTTTTTTCTTTTTCTTTTATTTCTTTGTAGATGCCGGTTATCATTTGTTTTTCTTCGGGGCATTTGGGGCATGCGTCAAGTTGTTTGAAGACGTAGTCACCGCGTTGGAATTCACGGGTGGTTTTTGTGCCGCATTTTTTGCATTCAATGATTGTCATGACTTTTGGTGCTTCAGTTTTCATTGTTGCTGCTCTCCGTTTAGTTTGATAGAGTACAGCTGCTGATAAGGCTAACGCGAATATGCCGATTATGATTAGGAAGCCTGCTTCGACTTCTTTGCCAAGTGTGAATGCGTAAACTGCGCTAAACAAAGCAACAATGGATAGTCCCAAAACGATTAGGACTATGAACATTAGGTAGGTTGAGATTTTGTTTGCAGTTGATGTTTGGTTTTGTGTAGTCATTGTTTCATGTTCCCCCAATTTTATTGTCCTATTCCGATGCTGTTGCCTACACCAAAGATGATGATTGTGTCGCCTTCTTTAGTGCGTTCTTGGATTAAGATTTTGACTCGTTCAATTGCTTTGTCTGCTGCTTCGTGAATTTCTTTGCGCATTGGTGAAACTGCATCGCCGATGTCTTCTTTAACGATTACTGCGTTGATGGGAATCTTGTATTTGACGAGTTTTTCTTCAATTTTGAATGCGTCAACACCTGGACCGCCGATTGCGGAGCCGATGCCTTCTGCTACTTCGCCGACTTCTTCGCCTTCAAGCTTTAAGCCTGCGTCAATCATGACAAGCATTGCGATTTTGCCTTGGTTTTCTTCGATGATTGTTTCGATTGCGTCTCCTGGTTTTCCGACATTTCCGCCTGGACCTTCAGCTTTCATGATGAGTGCGGTGCGTCCTTCGATGGGTACTGTTGCTACGACGCAGTCTTTGTAGACTTTGCGTGTTTCGTAGCCAAGCATTAGTTGGCTTGCGATTAGTGGACCGACGCTGTCTCCGATTGGTTGGCCGTTGGCGAATGCTTTTAGTGCTGCTGAGTAGGCTTCAGCTTCTTTCATGACGAGTGGAAGTATCATTTGTAGTTGCATGATGATGTAGAGGCTCAAGGTTTTTTTGCCTTGGATATAGAAGTGCCGTACGACTTTGTAGAGGTAGTTTAGTGCCATTGCGGCTTCGAGCGTGTTTTCCATGTTGTTTACTTGTACTTCGTCGCATTGTGGCGCCATTAGTTTTACTTCGTCTTTTAATCGTTGGTCTCGTACATCAAGGATGTGGTCGAGTTTGCCGACTATGCCTGCTGGGTCCATGCTTTGTGGGCTGATGGTGAAGTAGTCAAGGTATCTGTCAACGCGTGGTGAAATGTCATTGGTTGGTTTACCTATTTCTTTTATTGTTTCTATTGCGGTTTTGCGTCCTTCTTCTTTGATGAATTTGAGTTTGTGTAGATGGTTTTCTACTTCTCTTATCATCATGTACATTTGGATTCTTTGACCGTAGAAGATTAGTACGATGAAGAAGACGTAAGTGAGCAAACTTAGGTAGGCTGTCCAATCGTTTGCTCCGCCACCGCCAAGTAATTGGTTAGAATGAATGGGAAGGTTTAGTGTTAATCGAGTAATTGAGTCGCTTGTGGGCATTAAAGTCACGTTTTACACCACTTCTCAAAAAAACTATGGTCGCTTAGTTATAAAGCTATGCCAAATAACCCTTTAAAATTGCCTAAAAATAAATTTTAAAAGTAGGCAGCCAGCTTTCCCGATTTCACGCGGCCGAAGACCGCACTACAGTAAGGAACGGAACACGGTTTAACTTCTGAGTTCGGAATGGGATCAGGTGGAACCCGTGCCCTCTGGCCGGCAAACCTACCACTACACTACAAGCCAACCTTATAAACCTTCATTTTTTCCCAGAACCTTTTTGCCGATTTGACAATTTTTGGTGTTGGTTATCTTTTGCGTCACATTTTGATAGTTTCAGCATAGTTTTCGACAGTTTTAGTAAAGTTCTATGATTGTTGCGCTGATGGGTTGTGGGTTGTTTGGGTTTGAAAACTTCCAACTTTGGGGTTTTACGGGTTTTTGTACGCTGCTTTTTTGGGTTTTTCACTGGATTTTTAGTCGTTTATTGCGGCGGTGGAACTGGGTTTCAACACGCTTTTGACTTTGTTTCCACCAATAGCACCTGCCCCATAGTGAAAATTGGTCTAAAACATTTTTTAACCATCCAAGCACCAAACAGTAAAACAATTGCATGCATGCATAATGAAAGAGTTAAAAGCATTCCTGTGATTTTTTGTTTTAAGTGAAAAAATGGCAACAATCAATTTAACAACAAGCAAACTAATAGCCCTACTTGTCATAGCAATTTTGACCTCTAGTGCTATTTCTGTTGGAGTTTCAGCAATGGCAATAACTGGCTCACAGGGACCCGTGGGCTTACAGGGGGAGCAAGGTGTGCAGGGGGAGACTGGTTTAACGGGAGCAACTGGCGCGACTGGTGCTCAGGGCGCAAAAGGCGATAAAGGAGATAAAGGCGACACTGGCGCTACAGGCGCAACTGGAGAAACAGGTGCCACAGGGCCACAAGGCGAAAAAGGTGACAAAGGCGACCCAGGAGCAATCGGAGCTACAGGCGCAACTGGACCGACTGGAGAAACAGGCGCTCAAGGACCCCAAGGCGAAACAGGGGCAACTGGGCCACAAGGTGAAACTGGTATAGGGTTTGAACCAACGGGCTACATCTCAATTCCCGCGTCAGCATTCACTGCACAATACCCCGAAAATGCCAGCGTAGTTATCGACGGTCGCTTACGAAATACGGACACTGTTACTACAGAGTTCTATGCACCAGTTCAGCTTCCCCATGGCGTCACAATCACAAACGTAACAATCCGTTACATCGATGTAGACCCTTTGAGTATCGAAGTTACATTGTTTAGAAACTATGGGACTGATTACACTCAGATGGCTCAGCTTCTTTCGGGTCCATCCACTCCAACTTCAATGAGTATTAGCACTACTGGAAGCATTTCAGTACCAACAATAGATAACAGCCAATACAACTATATTTTGCACGTAAGCATACCCGCTAATTCTCCCAACACCAACCTTATGCTCAATTTCGTCACAATAGGGTTCGCGTACCCCACATAACCACCCTCATCTTTTCCTTTTTTCAGAAACCCGTAATTTTTTCTTAGCATTCACAAACCTACCCTATCGTTTTACCCTACCCCCTATAGGTTTTAACATAGAACCTCTATTAGGATCCTAATAGGCGGCTAATAGGTTGGTGAATTAGCTTTCGATTAAAGAAAAAGCTCTTTTTTAGAGATTTTTTGCTTGAAATCACTTAAAAAAGCTTTTAGTATTGTATGCGTTAGGTAACTCAAGAATCCCACGTTTTGAATTGTCAGGACGTAGCGGAATATTACTGTTTAATAGAAGAGATTTAGGCATGAGTGAACTGGAAAATTCAGGTTACAAAGGCATGGCACTTAGCCTGCTTCAAGCCGCCGGCTGCGAAGTTGGCGACATCATCCGCATCACCAGCAAAGGCAAAACCTACGAAGGCATCCTAATCCCCCGTTCAGAACTGGGCGATGCCACAAACATCATAATTAAAATGAAAAGCGGCTATAACCTCGGCATAAC
>JAWRIR010000129.1:0-6157 GCA_040268405.1 Thermoproteota archaeon
TTTAAGAAAACTTTCAGTTAAGGGCGGCGTCAACAAGGTTCTTGAATACTTTGGTCCAGGCGTCAAAACCCTCAGCGTACCTGAAAGAGGAACAATAACCAACATGGGTACAGAAACAGGTGCAACAACCTCAATTTTCCCCTCAGACGAGGTAACAAGACAGTTCTTAACGGCGCAAGGACGAGAAAACCAATGGTCTGAACTTAAAGCTGACGAGGGAACAAAATACAGTGAAGTCTTCGACATTGACCTTGGCAAAGTTGAACCACTTTTAGCTATGCCTCACAGCCCAGATAACGTCAAACCAGTTAGCGAACTTGAAGGAACAACAGTTGACCAAGTTTGCATTGGCAGCTGTACAAACTCATCCCTTAGAGACCTGAAAATTGTTTCAGCCCTGCTTAAAGGCAAAAAAGTCAACGACAACGTCAGCCTAACAGTCTCCGCAGGCTCACGTCAAGTCATGGAAAACCTTGCAGTAACTGGAGAGCTTGAACCTTTGATTCAGTCAGGCGCAAGAATATTGGAAAACTCATGTGGTCCATGCATCGGCATAGGTCAAGCACCAAACAGCAGCGCCGTATCTTTACGCACCTTTAACCGCAACTTTAAAGGTAGAAGCGGAACACAAGACGCCAAAGTTTATCTTGTCAGCCCAGAAACCGCAGTTGCCGCAGCTTTAACTGGCAAAATTACAGATCCACGCAAACTCGGTATATTCCCACAAATTAACATGCCAGACAAATTCGTGTTAAGCGATGCCATGTTTATCCCTGCAACCATTAATCCAAACGCCAAAGTAATCATGGGACCAAACATTGCGCCTCTGCCACAATTCCAGCCTACCCCACCACAACTCAGTGGCGAAGTGCTGCTAAAAACTGGAGACAACATTACAACCGATGACATCCTGCCCGGCGGAACAGACATAATGTCCCTTCGCAGCAACATTCCAGAAATCAGCAAATACACATTCTGCCGAGTAGATACAGGCTTCTATCAACGTGCCAAAGAAAAACAAGGCGGCTTTATCGTAGGCGGCGAAAACTACGGTCAAGGCTCCTCCCGAGAACACGCAGCTTTAGCACCCAAGTATCTTGGAGTAAAAGCAGTCATAGCCAAATCCTTCGCCCGAATTCACATGGCAAACCTGATTAACTTTGGAATTTTGCCTTTAACCTTCGCAGACAAACAAGACTACAATTGCATAGACCAAGGAGACATTATGGAACTGGAAGTAAAAGAATTAAACGAAAAACTGCTGCTGAAAAACAAAACCAAAGGCACAGAAATCAAAGTTAACTTGAACCTAAGCAACCAAGAGAAAGAGCAAATCAAGGCAGGCGGCAAATTAGCAGCCATCAAAGCAAAACAAAAATAAAAAAGAATTTTGAAATTTTTTATTTCTTCACTTTTTTGCGTACAATTAAAGCGGCAACAACTACAGTAGCAACTAACGCGATAGCTATAGCGTAAAAGACTTCTGTTGGCATCATGTTGAATTCTGTTGGGTTTTGGGTTGGGGGTGTTGTTGCCTGTGTTCCTGTTGATGCGTTGTCAGTAGGTGTTGGAGTTTGGGTTGTGGAAGGACTCGGTGTAGGTGTGGCAACAGGATTGCTTGGTGAAAATGTTGATTGTGGCGGGTTTACTCCGCTACCACCCGAGTCTTGTCCAATTATTGCAGAATCAGAATAGCCTTTACTTTCCCAGAAACCCAAGTAATTATAATCTACCACTCCAATTGTGGCCACTTGGTTTACCCATTTGTAACCCCATCTACCAGGCACGACCAAACGCAAACTGCTAAGGGATTGACCATCTTTTTCGTAAGCCAAAATCACATTGCTTTGCATAGCATCATCAACGGGTAAGTCGCTGGAGTAGCCGTCACTTGCGGCAATTATGATTTTTACTGCGCCAGATTGGATTCCTGCTGTTTCAAGCATTGTTGAAAGTCTGACGCCGGTCCAGTTGCCTTCTTCGACTATTGTTTGGGGAAAGTCTACGCAGATGATAGCGGCATATTCGGTCGTTTTTGGCAATGCTTGAAGTTGGGCAAGTGTCAGGTTCGTTGGGTTATTGACTAGTCCTGTTATGGTTAAGGCTGTTGGGGTTGTGGTTTGTGCGTTTAGGTTGGTGTTTACGCTGACGAGTATGCTGAGAAAGAGTATTGTTGTGATTGTTATTGTTGTTAAAATTTTTTTCATTTATTTAGCCAACCGGGTTAGCTACGCTAATTATATGCCACGTGTCATATTTAATGGTATCTAATAAAAAGTATCAAACCCAACAATTCAACCGAAAAATCGTTTAAAAACACGGGCAATCCTTAAGCTCAACCACAAACGGTTTTCTGCCACTTTCAAGCTTACACCACCTTTGGCATTTTTAGCGTAAGTTAAATTCCACAACCCATCTTTTTGCTGGTTTTCGATAAGCCAATTCAAACCTTTTCTAACATCAGGGTCATCTTTTGAATAACCCATCAACGACAAAGATTCAAGCGCTGTTACAAGATTAGGCCACCAAAAACAAAACCTCACCCAATAACCTGAATCTTGGTATGAAGTGTAATAATCTGGTTCAAAAAAGCTTGATTTAAGCAAATCTGCAGCAGCCCTTGCCTCTTGGCAGTGACGATATTTTGTGTGAGCAGCAAAAGCCCGCAAAACCATGTCAGTCCAGTTGTGCGAGAAAGGTTTTGACTTGTCGAGTTCAAGCGGTTCAGCATATTTGCTTGTTAAGTCCAGCCATGTTTGTTTATCCAGTTTATGGGTTAACAGAGGGATTGTCCAGCCGCCGTCATTCTGCCGCATTGAAAGCAACCACTGCATGCCCTTGTCCACTCGAGGGTCATCAGCATAGCCTGTTTTGATGAGCACTGCCAAAAAGGCTCCTGTGTAGTAGGGTGCATACTGATTCGCAATCATGCCTCGGAAGTCGCCCTTTTCTGTTTGGCAGGTAAACAGGAATTCAGCAGCTTTGCACGCGCCTCCGTGTTCTTTGGTGATTTCGTACCGTTCAACCAGTAAATGACAGGTTTTCCATGTTTCAACAAGTGAATAGTGATATTTTGGAAAAACCGTCGCCTCTTTGCCGCTATGCTTCCAAGAGCCGTCTGATTGTTGTTTTTTGAAGGCCTTCTTGACCTCAGGCAACGCCCAAATCTCCTGGTTTATCGGCTGTACCTTTTTGTTGAGGAGGTCGCGTTCTGTAAAGTAGATTATTGCCTTGTTGTTTGAAGAGAGCAAAGCCGATGTGGCATCAAACTTGAGGGGCGTTTGCCATTTTTGATTCAAGATTGTCCCGTTTGCTAATATGGCTGGTCAGGGTTAATTAATTGAAGCCTGGTCTAAAAATAAAAAATAAATTTTGGAACAGGTTGTTTCTTTGCAGTTAGCCTATAAGCCCATTTCGATTAGTTTTCTGGGGCTGTTAACTTCTATCCCTTTAGTGCCGGTTAAGAAGCGGGTAAACTTTGAATCAGCTTCAGAACCAATTGTAACCACTTTATCACCCTTATACGAAAGGGTAACAGTTACGCCTTCACGGCACAAGTCTTCAGCAATCTCTTTAACCATTGGCTGCATATTCCGCGCTGTCTTCACTGTGCGTTCGATGCTGTTGATTATTCCTTTTGGTTGTTCATCACTGCCTTTACGCACCGAAGAAATTATGTCTTTGACAAATTCTTTGTCTTTAGCGTTCACATCGAATTTTTTGTTTTGCGCAGTAATTTCTAAAGCTTCAACGTTGTTCTGGCTCACTTTTATTTTTCCTGACTTGATGGTTTCAGCCAAGAAAGTGGTTAACTGCAACCTGCTGTTTCCTCAAAAGCGGCTCATTCTTTTGATTCTGCGTCTGAAGCGTAAACTATGTCTAGAACTATTGAGCCGTTAATCTTTGCCTTCATTGGACCTGTTTCTAGGGTTAGGTCTTCAAAGCTGAGCCTTAAGTCTGATTTTTTACCTGCAAGTTTGTCAAGGATGGCGATGATTGTGTCGCCCATTGATTCAGCGGCTTTTTCTAATCCATGAGAAGCTTTCTCCATGCCTTTTTGCATGGTTTCTTTTTTATCTTCCATTACAAAACACCACTAAAAAGTAGATTGCTTTGATAATAAATACTTAACTGCTACAAGCGTTTGAAAGCAATACAAAGACTAACTTGCCAGTTACTCAAACAAAAACATCTTTTTTTGGAGGTGAAAAGTGTCAATAGCACCTACCCCGCTTAGTGTTCTGCGACAAGTTTCCGATACAAACTGTTTGGGGCGACAAAAAATGCAATAAAAGAATCTTTTACTTGCAAAAATAGTTAGTAAAGAAACCTTTACTACAGCCCGTCAACATTCCTTTACGAAAACCCTTTTTACACAAGTAAAAGGAAGGTGCTTTTGGGAATGTTTGATGAGAAAAATGTATGTCCTGGGTTTAGAATCAGTCTCTCTCTCGTCATGTTTTAGTCTGGCAAAAAGCGATGTTTGTGCTGCTAAAAACTTGGTAGCCACTTTGGAGGCTTAAACATGGTTGCTGTCTTATTACCACCTAAGACTCAAAGCAGCCAAGGTACATTTGAAAACCTGAAATCGCTTGAGGCCATGTGCAAGCACTGCACCCCAATCACGCCAGTTCAATGTATCAGTTTGTGCAGATTCTACAAACTGAAAAACGAACTAAGAAACCTCCGCAATATTATGAGCAACCCGAACTACACAGTAGACTTCTTCAATGTCCTGAAGAACCAAACAAGACTGAACGTTTTTCAAGCCATCGTAAACGGCAGATGCACGCTTGAAAAGATTCAGCAAGAACTCAAAAAAACAGGCACCCAACAAAGCCAATACACTATAAGTCAAGAATACATTCAACCCCTAATAACAAACGGGCTCGTAACTGAATCTTTAGGCAAGTATCATGCTACCACGTTTGGTGTACGCATCAGCGATCTGCTGGATTGCCCTGAAGAATTCGCGAAGCTTCCACCTCAGTCAGAGTGCCATGAGGAAGCACTTTTGCAGACTCTGCTTTCAGGACCAAAAACTTGTGAAGAAATCAAGCAGGTTATCTCGCCAACAATCACTTCAAGAATTCTAAAACGTTTAGGCACCGCAGGCTTAGTGAATCTTCCAGGGGAACGAAGCTACATTTTCTTCCACAAGTCAAAAAGAGACCCCCAACTTGAAGAGTTGACAGATGCAGCAAAGAAGGTTTACGATTCAATTCCAGATGAAGGAATCGCTGCTGACAAGCTAGCAAAACTTGCAGGCCTATCACAACGTCGAACTTACAAGCATATAAGACACCTAAAAGGTAAAAAACTCGTCTTCGTAAGAAAAATCCCGTTAACCTACAGCTTAACTAGTGACGGCCAAAAAATAGCCACTACCTTGCAGAATCTGTCAAAGAAAGTTGAAGAAACATGGGGATTCACCGAATACGTTTCACAACCAACCACTCAAACGGTTTGTGCCACTAACTCTTTTCTCCATTAAAAAGAAGGTGAAAAAGTAGATTGGAAGATGTTAACGAGCTTGTCTTTGATTTGCTTGCGCGGGTTGAAAAAAGCCGACAAAAAGAACTAGCCGAAGCCCTAAGAAGAATGGGCACAATCGAAGATTACCAGAAAAAGATTGTGAGCGATTTAACAAGCAAACTGGTAGGAAAACTGTTTCAACCAGTAATCGAAAACATTCAGTTAGCCGCCGTAAACAACGAGACTAAAACGCTTGAAGCAGCCTCCAAACTACTTGTAACCAACTCGTAACAAGCAAAAACAACCCCCAGTTTTTCGATTCCTTTTTTTAGTAACCTGCAGTACCAATAGTTGATGATGCCAGAAAAAAGTCAGCAAGATGCAGTTATTATCGGCGCGGGCCCGGTAGGTTCCTACACTGCACTACGATTAGCCAAGCTTGGCGTTAAAGCAGATGTTTACGAGGAGCATTCTGAAGTTGGTTTGCCTTCCCACTGTGCAGGCCACATCAGCATACACAGCCTAAAAAACCTCGGCTACTACCCCTTGCCCAAAGGCATCATCGAAAACACGTTTGACGCCGCCAACTTTTACTCGCCATCAGGCACCAAATTCTCAATCCACCTCAAAACCCCCGTAACCTGCGCTTTGGATAGGGCAAAATTTGACCAATACATAGCCA
>JAWRIR010000130.1:0-13676 GCA_040268405.1 Thermoproteota archaeon
TGCAAGTTTGCATTGCACCGTCTGGACCCATGGCTTTTGCGAGCGTTTTTTCGTCGTCAATTCCGTGTAGTTGGATAATGTCGACGTGGTCTGTTTGGAGAAGTTTGAGGCTGTTTTTGAAGTCTTCAAGTGACTCCTTCTTGGTGCGTGAACCAGTTTTGGTGGCAATAACGCATTGGTTGCGTACGTCTTTTAGGGCGGTGCCGATTTTTTCTTCGCTGTCTCCATCCCAGCGGGCAGTGTCAAAATAGTTAATCCCAGACTCAAACGCTTTTTGAACAACAGAAACAGCGGTAGGCTTGTCTACTTCGGATATCCATGTTCCGCCGAAACCGACGATGGATACTTGAAGGTTTGTTTTGCCAAGCCTTCGTTTCTGCATAAGCGCCTCCCCTGTTTAAGCAATGCCTGCGTTGTCTACAGGGGCTGGGTTGAGTCGGCGTTTAGCAAAGTTTAGGACGCCTTCTCGTTGTATGCGTTTGAGGATGCGTTTTGGCGCTCTGTGGTAGTCGCGGAAGAATTGTTTCTGTATGCGCATTAGTTCGTCGTAGTCGAATTCGTCGGTTTTGTAGCTGTAGAGGAATTCGTCGAGTTGGGTGTATTTGCCTGTTTCAAGCATTTCACGCCACAGTGGACTGTCGGGGTAGGCGATGAAGACGTTGAATTGGCACCAGTCAGCGTCAAGCTTGTCTGCAAACTTGTAGGATGCCATGAGGTCTTCTTTGGTTTCGCTTGGCATGCCCAGCATGAAGGAGCAGGCTACTTGGATGCCGGCTTTGCGGCACATCTTGAATGCCTCTTCTGTTTGCTCTAAGGTTATGCCTCTGTTAATGTGGTTAAGGACTTTTTGGGAGCCAGATTCTACGCCGAACCAGATGGTTTTGCAGCCTGCGGAAGCCATTTTGTTTAGAATGTCTTGGTCGACAAGGTTTACTCTGGTGTCGCAGACCCATTCAAGGTCGATTTTGCTTTTAATCATTAAATCGCAGAGTTCAGCAGTTTGGTTTTTCCGCATGGTAAAGTTGTCGTTGATGAAGTAGATACCTTTGGTGCCGTATTTGGCGATTAAATCGTTAACTTCAGCCATGACCCGTTGTGGGCTGAATTGGCGGTTGATATTTCCCCACAATTTTTTGGTTTCACAGAAACCACAACTAAACGTGCAGCCTCGGCTTATGCTCATTATGTCGGCTGGTTTGGCTTTTAAGAACTCAATGTTGCGGTCATACTTTTCCAGCGGCAAAAGGTGACGTGCTGGGAAAGGCAGGTCGTCCATGTTCATGAATTTGCATTCATTCTTGATGACGCCTGATGCACTTCGGGATACAACGCCTGCAACAGTTGAAGCGCCAACAAGGTCGCCTTTCATTAGGAAAGCGGCAAGTTCGGTGATTGCCCGTTCACCTTCACCCATAACCGCATAGTCGATTTCGGGTGTTTCAAGGAGGCTTTCAGGCATGTAAGAAGCGTGCCATCCGCCAACAACGATTTTGCAGCTGGGAACTACTTGTTTTATGGCTTTAGCGGTTTCAACGCACTTCTTGTATGTGGCGCTTCCACAGGTTATGCCGACTATTGCGGGTTGAATTTTTTGCGCTAACTGCTGGACTTCCTCGGTGCTTTGCTGCATTAGGTAATTGTCAAGCATCTGTACTTCGTGCCCAGCTTTCTCTAAGGCTGCGGCAACGTACATTAATCCGAGGGGTGGAAGCCTTTTTCCATGAAACCATGGAGCATTAGAAGGCGGCGCAGTAGTCATTAACAGAATCAATTAACATTTTTCTCCTGAATAGGGTTTACGTGTAAGCATAAGGGCACAAATTTTGCCTCTATAGTCTGTCTGCTTAACACGTTTGATAGTTTTACAATTTAATAAGCTTTAACCGAACATGGCTTCTAAACATCAAAAAACCGCGATTAGCAGAAAATAGAAAAACAGGTAAAATTAGGGTTTTTTGGGTGCTGTTTCAGCAGCGACTTGTTTAACAAACGCTTTAACGTCACCCGGTTGACCATACACTACGAGACGCCCATCAGCTTGCTTGTTAACAGCCAAATTGCGTTCCCCAGCCAGTTTAAGCACGTACTCTGCGGGAAGTTTGCTGTCTGTTTCAATGCGAATCCATTTTTGATTTCTCGGAACGCCGACAACGAGTTTGTCTTCAGCTAATTCTTCTTCGGTTTCAACTTGCATGTTGGCTGCTTCGAGACGTTTGAACCATTCATCAACTTCGGTTGGTTCTAAAACTTCTTGGGCTTGACCTATCAGGTAGGTTTCAACGTTGGCAGTGTATTGTTCAGCTTTTGTTACAGCTTCACCATGAGTGCCTTCACTGCATAACAATTCAATCATGGACCTTGCCGCCCGCAGGTCTTCCATGATGTTTGCTGGGATTTGGACATCTTTTTTGCGAAGCTCAATTAGGAGATCTTCCAGAGTTTTCCAAGCCGCCATAGTGTGACCCATAAGCTTCAACTCAGTTAATTGATAGTCGCTTATGATACTATAAAGGTTTAATTAAAAATCGGGTCAGCGGAAAGGATTAAATCCGTATGCTGCCTACTCTTTTGTTAAGTTTTAGGTGGCATTGTTTTGAAAATTCAAACTGTAAAGTCTGAAGGGCTAGCGCATAACAGCTACTTTATTTCCAGCAACGGAGAAGCAGTAGTTATTGATCCACGACGGGACTGCGAAATCTACACCGAGCTTGCAAGGGAAGAATGCGTAAAAATCCGTTACATACTGGAAACCCACAGAAACGAAGACTACGTAATTGGCTCCTTGGAGCTACAGAACAAGACTGAAGCGGAAATCGGTCACAGCAATGCTTTAGGCTTCAAGTACGGCGAACATAACCTGACCGACGGTGACAGTCTTAACGCGGGCGACCTGAAAATCAAAACGGTCTACACGCCAGGCCACACTGACGAATCCATGTGTTATGCGGTTTATCCTTCAGGCAGCAGTAGTGAAGCGTTGATGGTTTTCACAGGCGACACCCTTTTCGCTGGCTCAGTTGGTCGAACCGACATTTACGGTGCACAATCGCGCCCAACTCAAGCAGAAAAACTCTACGACAGCCTGCATGAGAAAGTGTTGCCGCTTGGTGACCACGTGCTTGTTTATCCAGCGCATGGTGAAGGCAGCGTTTGCGGTCACGGCATCAGCAACCAAGAACCCACATCCATTGGGTATGAACGCAAAAACAACCCTTACTTACAATTGGGTAAAGAAGTTTTCATTAAAAAATCTGTGGCTACCAAACATGTTTTGCCAAGGTACTTCCGGAAAATGGAGGAGCTCAACCTTAACGGTCCACCCGTGCTAAGCAGTTTGGCTTATCCTAAAGCGTTGACTTTGGAGAAGTTTGAGAACGAACTGCCTGAAGAAAACATGATAGTTATGGATACGCGGAAGCATTACGCTTTTGCAGGCGCCCACATTCCCAGCTCGTTGAGTATATGGCTTGGAGGCACCAGCGTTTATCCCGGCTGGCTACTTGACCCTGACCAATACAGCATGTTTGTACTTGAACGCAACTCCGACATTAAAACGGCTACAGTGCATCTTCACAGGCTTGGGTTTGATAACTTGTGCGGTTATCTTTGCGGTGGCATAAGCACTTGGCTCGAGGCTGGCAAACCTTTTAGCAGAGACGGTACAATAACACCCACTGAAGTACAGGCGGATTTAGGTAAGGGCAAGTTTACGCTTGTTGACGTGCGTGAACCCAGTGAGTGGGAAGACGACGGCGTCATTGATAGGGCTGAGTTAATGTTTTTCCCAGACATACCCAGCCAAGCCCAAAAGTTACCTAAGGATAAGCCTATTGTTGTTAATTGTTCAGTTGGTAACCGTTCAAGCATCGCCGTGAGTTTGCTTCAAAAACAAGGCTTCACGGATGTTCGTAACATGCTTGGCGGCATAACGGCTTGGAAAAACTTAGGCTACCCAGTAAAAAGGGAAGCTTAGGCTTCTTTTTCTTGGTCTTTAAGCGCTTTTGCAAAACGTTTTGCGTTGTCTTTGGGTTCCAACAGTTCTTTGACGAGGTTGTATTGGCGTTGGTAAATGTGGCAGTTTTTGCTGTGGAAAATCATTTTGCCCGTTTTCAAGTTAAGGTTGCCTTTCTCGTTAATTTCACTGACAAAAGCTTCGTTAAAAAGTTGCAAACCAGCGATGTTTGCGGGTAAACCGCCGTAAGCGTCCCAACTGCGGAAGTAACAGGTTAAGTGTAGTTTGCCGTCGGAAATTTCAGTGTCAATTATGCTTAGGCAGGGCGGCTCACTTTTTTTGTTGTTTTCATCAAACTTTCTGATGTCTGAGGGCAACCGGATAACCATGGCGACTTGACGGTCTCTTTGCTCTTCAGCGTACCGTTTAACCGCTTCTTCAATCTGGTTAATTGGCTTGTTAAGGCGGCTGCCGTAAGTGTAAACTTCGGTTTCTGCACATTCACCACTCCACAAATACTCCAAGGCGTAACCTTGCACGTATTTGAAGTCACATGGCGCTTTATCGCTGACAAGGGGCCTGTTTTCTGGATGCTCGATTTCGATTGTGAGATTCAGCTTTTTTGTTTCTGTTTCTTCAGAACCAAAACCAACAGGAAAAATGTCGCCCTCATACCAGATACGGTTTAAAGTTTTATACCAAGCATCGGGACAGTCAAACGCAGTTATTTTTATGTGCTTCAAGCGAATTCTCCTAGAACATTGTTATTTGGCGGCTAAGCCTTAATGTTTTTGGTTGATTCGGCAAGCTATTTTGAGTTATTAATTCATCGCGGAGGTCTTCCCCGTTTTTGAAGTAAACTTGTTGAACTAAATCAGTATTTTCTTTTTTTCAACGTCTAATCACTAAAATATATATGATATGCTGGCAAGAAGTAATCAATTGAACCATTTATTGGTAGCTTAGAGTGAAAAAATTGAAGATAAAGATCACTGCTTTTTTTGACCCAAAGAAACTGGTTGAACATAAGGAAGAATTAAACGCTTTCATTAATAAAAACGGTCAAAACCCATTTATGCATACTTCATTTATTGAAAAACAAATTCAATCTTTGTCTAAAGAAAGCACGCCCTTAATTTTGATTTTTAAGGTTCACGAAAACATAGTAGGGTTTGTACCTCTTTTAACTACCAAAAAATTCGGAATGCAATCAACAAAATTCCTTTTGAATTATTATTTTTCGCCCGATTTCATTTTTGAAGAGAATTATAGGCGTGCGTGTATGGAAACTTTTCTCAACTTCATTTTAGAACATCTTCGTTACCAGTTCGTAAGTTTAGACCTTCCGTCGGATTCACCAAATTTGGATACTTTGCGGCAAATATGTAATGACAAGTCGGTAAAAATAGAGATAAAACAAGAAAAAAACCGTAATCACGCCGTAATGGTCAATCTATCAACGTGGGAGAAATTCGCAGAAGCTAAAGGTAAAAAGTTTAGTAAAAAAATGGAGCAAATTGAACGTAAACTTTCAAAAAAAGGCAAGTATGAAGTAAAATTTTTTGAAAACAAAAATAACGAGAAAGAAAATTTTCATCAAATAACTGATATTGAGCAAGGCTGTTGGAAACATGATTGGCGACAACAAAACGCAGAAACAATAGATGACGATTTGTTGAATCTTTGGTCATGGTCCAGTTTAGCGGTAAATTCACTTGCAGGTTTTAAACGGCGAGTTTGTTTTCTGTATTTAAATGACAAAGCTATTGCTTACAATTTTGCTATCGAGTATAAAGAAACAATATACATGTGCAAAACATCATTCAACAACAAGTACAGGCAGCTATACCCTGGCGTCTATTTAATCAATGAAGCAATAAAGGATTCATTCAACTCCAAGGATGTGAAGATGATCGATTTTATGACAAATTTACCTTTCCATGAAAGGTGGACTCATACACGCCTATTACGGTCTAGAGTTTTGTTGTCAAACGGTCTCTTGCCAAAACTGTTCAAGCATATTGCAAAAAAGTTGCCAAAAAAAGGTAAAATCAACCTATAAATTGGTAAAGCCCTAAAAAGTTGCTTTAAATTTAAAAAATTAAAAATAAAAGGAAAAGTTTTGGGGTTTTAGTAGGGCATTCCGCCCATGCCACCCATACCACCCATGCCGCCCATTCCTCCTGGGGGCATTGGAGGCATCTTGCTGCCGCCTTTGATACTAATTAAGTCATCAATTTTCAGTATCATGTTGGTGGCTTCTGTGGCTGACTTGACTACTTGCTGTTTAACACGCAAGGGTTCAAGAATCATTTTGTCACACATGCTAACGATTTTGCCTGTGTTAACGTCGATGCCCATGTATTTGCTGTCTTTCTTTTCGTGTTCACTGCGTAATGCGACCATGATGTCAATTGGGTCTAAACCGGCGTTTTCTGCAAGGGTCAAGGGGATTGCTTCTACTGCTTCAGCGAATGCTTCAATTGCAAGTTGTTCACGTCCGCCAACCTTTACTGCGTATGCACGTAAACCTTTTGCTAGTTCTGCTTCTGGTGCGCCGCCGCCTGCAACGATTTTGCCGTCCTCAATTACGTTTCTGATGACGCATAAACCGTCGTGTAGGCTGCGTTCTGCCTCGTCAATTACGTGTTGTGATGCGCCACGGATGACTAGGGTTACTGCTTTGGGGTTCTTGCAGTCACGGATGTAGAGAAGTTTGTCGTCGCCGATTTTTACTTCTTCGACGCGTTTTGCTTTGCCAAGGGTGTCTGCTGTTAGGTCTTTTACGCTTGCAGCGATGCTGCCGCCTGTTGCGCGGGCGAGTTTTTCGATGTCGCTGCTGCTCACGCTTTTAACTGTTAAGATGCCTGCTTTTCCTAGGAAGTGAAGTGCCATGTCGTCGATGCCTTTTTCACAGAACAAAACGTTTGCGCCTGACTTTTGAACAGTTGTTACCATTTCTTTTATCATGCGTTCTTCTTCATCTAAGAAGCGTTGCATTTGGTCTGGGCTTTCGATGTTGATTTTTGCGTCGAACTCGGTTTTTTCGATTTCGAGTTTGGCGTTGAGTAATGCGATTTTGGCGTTGTCGATGATTTTTGGCATTTGTGAGCTTGCGACTTCTTTGTCAAGAACCATGCCTTTGACTAGTTCTGATTCGTCAAGGCTTTTGCCGTGTTTTTTGACGACTTTGATTAAGTCAAGGTCTGCCTTGTATTTGCCGTCGACTTTTTCTGCAACTTGTTTGACTGAGTCAACGAGCAGTTTTGTGAAGTGGTCTTGAGCTACGTTGATGCCTTTGCTGTTAAGTGAAGTCATAGCGATTTGCCTTAGGGTCTTGTCATCGTCAAACGCGATTGGCATTGCAATGTTGTCAAGGATTTCTTGGGCTTTTTCGCTTGCTTTCTTGAAGCCTTCAATGATTACGATTGGGTGTACGTTTCTGTCTAGTAAGCTTTCAGCTTTTGAGAGAAGTTCGCCTGACAGGACGACTGCTGTTGTTGTGCCGTCGCCGACTTCGTTGTCTTGGGCTTTTGCTACTTCTACAAGCATTTTTGCTGCTGGATGCTGAACGTCGAGCTCTTTCATTATGGTTGCGCCGTCGTTTGTGATTGCGACGTCGCCCATGCTGGTTACGAGCATTTTGTCCATTCCGCAGGGGCCTAATGTGGTTTTAACGGTTTCAGCCACAATTTTTGCAGCCATAATGTTGCTTCTTTGTGCTTCGCGTCCAGTTGTTCTTCCAGTACCTTCTTTGAGTACTAGAACTGGAACTTGTCCACCTTGTGTTGACATAATATTCACCAAGTATGTTTAATCTAATTTGAGATTTAGTAAATTGGAACAATGAAAAAGAACTTATAAATTTTTCTCAGACTATCGGTGAACAACCTAAATGCTTACATGCCAAAAAAACAGGCCAGAAAAAAGGTTATGGTTTAACTTGACTTTTTTGCCTATTTCTGGGCAATAGTTTTTTCTTGCTCAAAAAGCACACCCAGCTTTTGCGCTTCATCAGCAGAAACGAAAGATTTTGCTTTATCAAAAAGGTTATTCTCCTCTTCACGAAAATGCAGACCAACAGCTATACTCAACAGTTTTATTTTCGCAAGCAACCAGTCATCAGAAAAGTTTTCCGACATGTCAATATCAATCATTATTTGTTTTCCTAAATCGTGTGCCTCGTAAGCTTCCAGAACAAGTTTCCGCATTTCCTTATTATTTTCCAGTTTTGAATACAGCAGTTTTTCTTCTCCAGCAAGATGCGTTTTAAGCACCTTTTTTATTTGGGCGTAAGATGTTACGTCGAACTTTGCAGAATCTACCATTTGCTTTAACAGGTTATTGACATCGTTGTGGTCTTGTTTTAGTAAATCGTAAATGTTAGTTCCTGTTGAATCATCTTTGTTTTTTATTCCAGCTTGTTCACTCAGAAAGTTCACCTCCAAAACTGCAGTAGTGCTATCTAGCCATTTCTCTGCAGGATTCAGCACACCGTCTACAGACGCTAGCGCATTCCTTCATAAAATCGTCCTCGAACCTGTCACAGACGTCGCCGCATTCGTCACAAATGTCTGCGGTTAAACCGCAAGTTTGAGGATAATACAAGGAGTTTCTTAGCATAAAATCAGCGTTGGTGTTGCAAATTCTGGCGCAATCCATTATGAGGTTTGCATGTTCAACTTCAGCGTGTTTGCCGCCCATGTTTAAACATCTAATCAATGTTTGGTTGCAGGTTCGGTAGCAGTCTACACAGTCTTGGATGCATTCTCGGACTTCTTCGCTCATAAGGAATTCGGCTTCTTGCATCCGTTCCAAGTCCTCCATGGTTCCAGTTAGTCTTCCAGCAACCTGAGAGTCCCCTTTGGACCAGTCTTCTTTGTTGTCTACGTCTGTTCCTGTAATAATGTCTGGTTGGTCATGTTCTTTGGTTGTTTCTGCATTGTAGGTTGTTTTTTGGGTGTCAAAACTTTTGTCAGGTTCACTGTAAGATTCCGGCAACTCCTTTCACCTCCCTTAAAAGACACCTAAACTTTAACGATTAAGTCAAGACAATAAGGAACAAAACTGCTGATTAAAGATAACAAAAAACGTCACCAGTTTTGATGATTTCTTTAGGTGTACATTATTTTCTATGTGGTGCGTCATTTAAAAATATGTGGTTGCCCTTGAACGTCAACAAGAAAAAGGTGAAAAAACAAACAAAAAAAGGGTTACTTTGCTGGAAGTAACTCGTTAAGTTCATAGCTTGCAGCACACAAAACGCTGTCTGCTCCACCATAGTAAACGATTACTTGGTCATCAAGCAGCACATTTCCACAACTGAAAACAACATTTGGCACTTGACCGACGCATTCGTATCCTTCGCAGGGCGTCAGTATCGGCTTTTCAGTTCGGTACAGAACCGTTTCAGGGTCATTCTTATCAAGCAGTGCCGCACCGAGTGAGTAATTCTTATGTTCGTCTACGCCGTGGTAAATGAACAGGTAGCCTTCGTTGAGTTCGATTGGTGTTCCTCCGGCGCCAATTTTTTGGCTGTCCCAGAGTTTGTCTCGTGGCTCCATGATTGATTTGAAGCCGTGCCACTGTTTTAGGTCGTCTGAGTAGGCTACGCAGATGCTTGGTTCGATACGGTGGAACATGACGTATTTGCCGTTTACTTTGTTGGGCAGAATTACTGCGTCCTTGTTTCTTACGTTTGGGAACGGCAGAATTCTTTCCTTCCAGTTCCATTGCTGATTAAGCATTTCGTTTAAGCCTATTGTGGTTAACCCAATTTGGAAAATTGCTGGGTAATCGTGGTTTCTATATGCAGTGTAAGCCATCAAGCATTGGTTGCCAATGACCGTTAAACGTGGGTCTTCGCATCCAGAACTTTCAGCATGAATTTCTGGTAAAAAGATTGGTTGGTCAAGCCGTTGGGTGATTGTGAAGCCGTCGTTTGAGGTTGCGTAGCCTAGCCTTGAAATGTTGTCGGTGCCCATTGCACGGTAAACGATGTGTACTTGGCTGTTTCCTGTGATTGCGGCTGCGTTGAAAACTGCATAATTTTCCCAACTGTTCTTTTTGTTGGGTTCTAATATGGGATTGCCTTTGAAACGATTCATATCCCTCTCCCTTCGAGAAAAAAGCATGTTGCCACGGCGGAATATAAAGATGGTTGTATCGTATGTTAAATTTTGACCTTGTGACTGTGGTAATACAATCACATGCGCTTAAAGAGAGCAAAAACTCTAATAAATTCGTGACTAATTGTTGGCAAAGCATGTCATAGGTAACCCCACAGCGGCTAGCGTTAAAAAAATTGCCTTTGTAAGCACTTATCCTCCACGGAAATGTGGCATAGCAACCTTCACCGCTGACTTGGTCAAGTCAACAAGCCAACTTGACAAACAAATGGGGCAAACAGTAATTCCGATTGATGGAAGACGAATTTTTAAGTCATCCTATGGACAAATCCAACATAAAATAGGAAAAGAGTCACCTGAAGACTACGAGTTAATGGCTAGTCTGCTAAACAGGTCAAACGTTGACGTTGTTAACTTGCAGCATGAATTCGGAATTTTTGGCGGAGAAAACGGCAGCTACATTTGCAGTTTTTTAGAAAAACTTGAAAAACCCGTTTCCACCACGCTGCACACGGTTCTTCCACGTTTTGAAGATGCTGCAAAGCAGGTGTTTGACCGAATAATCTCCTGTAGCGACGCTATTGTGGTTATGAATCAAACAACAAAGAACCTGCTTAAACAGCACGGCGTTTCAGCGAAAAAGTTGAACCTGATTCCTCATGGTTGCCCAGACATGCCCTTGGTATCCAGTGATAGGGCAAAAAACGAGTTAGGGTTAAAGAACAGGGTTGTTTTGTCAACTTTTGGGTTGCTTAGCCGCGGAAAAGGCATCGAATACGTGATTGACGCGTTGCCTGACATCATAAGTAAGGAGTCCAGAGTTGTTTATTACGTGTTGGGGGTCACGCATCCTCAAGTGCGAAGCGTTGAAGGCGAATCTTACCGGAACATGTTGATGCATAAAGCTAAAAATTTAGGCGTTAACCTTCACGTCAAGTTTCTTAATCGTTTCTTGTCTAAACATGAACTGCTCAATTACCTGCAAGCAACCGACGTTTACATTACACCGTACATTTCGCCCAATCAAGTTAGTAGCGGCACATTATCCTACGCGTTAGGCGCTGGAAAAGCCATCGTTTCGACACCTTACCTTCACGCAAAAGAAGCGTTAGGCGAAGGCAGAGGCGTATTTTGCGATTTTCAAGATTCAAAATCCATTGCTGAAAAAACATTGGAAATAATGGAAAACGAGCCGTTTAAGCAGCAACTGGAACAAAACGCTTACCTATATAGCCGCAGTTTTACTTGGCCTTTGGTTGCTGAAAAGTATCTTGCCCTGTATGATGAACTTACAAAGGAGTCAAAGGATGAGGTTCAATGCGGTTACCCGCTGTAAAAATGGATTATCTGCAGGCTTTTACGGATGACACGGGCGTTTTTCAGCATGGAAGACATTGCATCCCAAAAAGGGGAGAAGGCTACACAACCGACGACAACGCCCGAGCATTGGTTGCTTGTGCACAGTACAGCGTAATAAAAAATGACGAGAAAAACAAAAAGTTAGCAGGCATTTACTTGGCGTTTCTTAATCACATGCAAAAACCAGACGGCAACTTTCACAATTACCTCAGTTACGACCGACGCTACCTGGATGTAGATGGCTCTGACGACTGCTTGGGCAGAGCTCTTTGGGGTTGCGGATGCGCTGTAAACTCAGGTTTTTCTGAGGATTCAAAATTGGTTGCTAAAGAAATTTTTTACAATGCACTACCATGTTTGGATAGGTCAATATCTCTTCGAGCTTACGCGTCTGCACTTTTGGGGCTTTACAATTGTTACAACGCTAAAATGGAAGACTTGTTTGGAGTTACTGAGAAACTTGCTGACCGAATGGTTGAGCAGTACCAAAATGAAGCTAAAGCGGATTGGCGCTGGTTTGAACCCTACTTAACCTACGACAACGCTCGACTGCCCCAAGCATTATTCGATGCTTACATGGTAACAAAGAAAAAGGTGTATCTTGACGTTGCCAAGGAATCCTTCGAGTTTATTCTTGATACTCTTGTTGTTGAGGGCGTTTTTGTTCCGATAGGCAACAAGTGCTGGTACACTCTTGGCGGTGAACGGACATTTTATGACCAGCAACCCCTTGAAGCAGCCGCCTTTGTAGACGCCGCAGCCGAAGGCTACTACGCAACCAAAAACATTCTTTACGCTGAAGCGGCTGTTTTGGGTTTTGAATGGTTTCTGGGCAGAAACACACGCAACCTCGTAATGTATAACGCTGAAACCGGGGGATGTTTTGACGGGTTAATGGTTGATTCAGTGAATTGTAATCAGGGGGCGGAGTCTTCGATTTCGTATTTGATGGCGCGGCTGAAAATTGATGAGTTGCAACGGTTTTTGGGCAAGAAAAAATCGGCAAAGGTGCTGCTTGTTAATGGTTAAGGTTTTTGTTTTATTTTGGAGGAAAAATTGAATGTTAAAAGTTAAAGATATAATGTGTAAGAATGTGGTGACGGCTAAAGAGAACATGTCTATTTTGGATGCCGTTAAGCTGCTTGATGAACGCCATGTGGGCTCCATGATTGTTGTTAACGACGAAAACAAGTGTATCGGCATTTTTACTGAACGTGACGCTCTTCGAGTTGTTGCCCAAAAAATGAGTCTTGATGAGCCAGTAAGCAAAGTAATGACTACCCACGTAGCTACAATCAGTTTTGAAGCCTCATTAAACGACGCCAAAGAACTGCTGCTTTCGCATAAAATACGGCACCTACCCGTCATAGACAAAGAAGGCAAACTGGTAGGGCTGTTCTCGTTTAGGGCATTTGTTGACGAAGTATTCGGCATGGAAAAACCAGCACAGCCAACATGAAGTGAGTGCTTATGGAACGCTTCTCAGGCAACCCCATCCTTCACCCCATCGTTGAGCATCCATGGGAATCACGTGGAGTATTCAACGCAGGCGTACTTTACTACAAAGGCAAAATCCACATTTTCTACCGAGCATTCGGCAACGATAACGTCTCAAGGATCGGTTACGCAACAAGCACAGACGGCTTCCACATTGACCAACGCTTACCCAACCCAATCTTTGAACCAGCAAACGATGCAGAATTAAACGGTGTAGAAGACCCAAGAGTGGTAAAATGCGAAAAACAACTATTAATGACCTACACAGCGGTAAGAGAATATGGTCACAGACAGGTATTCCAGGTCTCCTTAACCTCTTTAGATTTGGAGGATTTTGAAAAGTGGCGTTGGAATTGGGGGGTTCGCAGACTGCCTTTTCCGGGAATCCGAAACAAAGACGCAGTTATGTTTCCCAAAAAAGTCAATGGCAGATACGTGATGCTTCACCGAATTGAACCTGACCTGTGTATTGCTTATTCACAGGACCTTGACAGTTGGTGTGACATCCGCTGCATAATGAAGCCCAGTGTTGAAGGTTGGGATGACCAGAAAATTGGAGCCGCCGGCACACCCTTTGAAGTCAGCGAGGGTTGGCTGTCACTTTATCACGGAGTAGACATGAATAACATTTACCATTTGGGTTTAATTATGATGGACAAAAATAATCCTGAACAAATTCTCTACCGTTCCAAAAATCCTGTTTTGTCACCTAAAGCAGATTATGAACGCTTCGGCAAAGT
>JAWRIR010000131.1:0-26991 GCA_040268405.1 Thermoproteota archaeon
CAACCATTATCGGAAACAAGTTTCCCCGGATAGACAGCCCAACAACCGCGTTTAAAGACCGCATGATGTTTGTTAAATTCCCTAATTATTTTGATGACAAGGCACGTGTTGTCAATTTAGAGAATGTTTGGCTTAATGACCCTGAACAGAAAAGTTCTGTTTTCAACTGGGCTTTAGATGGACTACAAAAATTACTCAGTCAAGGCTATTTTACCCAAACAAAAACGCAGAAAGAAACCGAGATTGAATTTAACAGGGTTAGCAATCCTGCAGGCGCCTTCATAATGGAAATGGGTATAATCGCAAGGAATCAGACAACAACGAGAGCTGAGAACTTAGAGGCTTATCAAGACTACTGTGAAGGAATCGGCGTAAATGCTGATGCTAAAGCGTTAACTCAAGCCATGCAGAGACTATCGCCTAAAGTGAGAGATAAACAAACACGTGTTTTAGGCAAAAAAGAAAGGGTATGGGAAGGCTTTGGACTAAAGAACAGCGACTCTTTGGAACAGATGGAACACTTGGAACAGCAAAAAACCCTTAGACAAATTGACGATAACGAATATTCTAAAGATTTACTAGATAAAACACGTGTTCCAAGTGGGGCAAGTGTTCCAAAATCAAGTAAACGAACTTGTTTTGTTGAGTGTGTGAATTATCGGCAGTCTGCTTGTCCCGCGCCTAATTACGGGATGCGTGATGGCAACTCAGAGGTTCCTTTAGGCTGTACGGGTTATCGGGCGCGGATTCCAGGGGATGATGCTTAATGGAACCTACAGTGGTTCTTAAATGTCCTCAATGTGGCAGCTCTAAGGTGTATAACTTCGGCAAAAGAGATCGAAAAGATGGTTCAACTGTTCAAAGGCTAAAGTGTTCAGAGTGTGATTGTACTTTTTCGGAAACTTATAAAAGGCTGTCACGGGCATTTAGCAATCGTCGTGTAAGCGCAAAATTGGCGAAAAACATGGCCGACCAAACAGAAGCAAAAACTGTGTTGGTTGACGCAAAAAGCAAACTCGCAGAATACCACCTAAACATGAAAATAAACGGCTACGCCGAAGCCACTATTCACATGAGCTGGCAAATACTGGAACTATTGACCCGTCGCGGCGCAGAACTGGAAAAGCCTGAAACGGTCAAAGGTGTTATTTCACAGCAGAACTGGAGCGGAAACAGGAAAAGAAACGTTATCAACGCGTATAGTCAATTCCTAAAATACCTGGGGCTACATTGGGAAGAACCGAAATGCAATGTTATAAGGAAAATACCGTTCATACCGACAGAACAAGAAATTGACGACTTGATTGCTGGATTGCCTACTGTTGTGGCTGCTTACGTTCAACTGCTAAAAGAAACCGGCATGCGATCAGGCGAAGCAATACAGCTCTTATGGAAAGACGTGGACCTACAAAGACGCATAATTACATGCAATACTCCTGAGAAAAACAGCAATCCAAGAATGTTTAGCGATTTAAGCTCAAAACTGTTAACAATGCTTAACCAACTGCCAAGAGAAAGCGACAGGTTATTTGGGGAAAGAACGGTATACAGCATTAAAGCATCTTTCGTGCGAAGCAGAGCAAAACAAGCGTTTAAACTTGGTAATCCGCGGCTAAAAGAGATTCATTTTCACACAATGCGACATTGGAAAGCAACGATGCTTTATCATTATACTAAAGATGTTTTGCTGGTGCAACAATTCTTAGGGCACAAGTCAATAGAAAACACGCAGTTATATATTCAGCTTGATAAGCAACTATTCCAGAGTGTTCCAGAAGATACTTTTATAATTAGGGCTGTAAACACCATAGAAGAAGCGATCAAATTAGGCGAAGTCGGATTTGAGCCTTATTTGGTGATTCAAGGCGTTCAACTGATGAGGAAAAGGAAATAACTTTGAACGCGGAAAATGTTACCAAATCAAGGAAAAGTCCATGAAAGTGGCCGGGGTGAGGTAGCTTGGTAGCCTAGAGGCCTGTGGAGCCTTTCGCCAGGGTTCAAATCCCTGCCCCGGCCCTCCCATATTAAATCAAGTTTTCGGTCAATCTTTTGAGAGCATTTCCGCCACGCTTTATCGATGTTTTAAAGCATTCATCACAGCCATACACACAAGTCAGGCTTTGAAAACAAAAACAGGAACAAAATAAGGGCCAAAAGTAGGAAAGTACGCATAAAAAAACTCCTGCAAAACGCAACCTTTAACAAACCAATAACATCATATTTTCTTGTCTTGCCGTAGATGAGCACCCATAACGACGGACTTAACAGAGGAACGCAAGAACCACAAAGCTTGCACCTATGACCGCTTAAGTTCTACCCAATTATGGGACAGGCGAGGCAACGGGCGAAAATAAATTCCCGCGCCGAGAGAGCTTAGCCAAGCTTAAAGCGACGCTCAGCTGTGAGGTTAAGTGTTAGGTTACGTTGGGAGACAAAGTAGCCCGTAAAAAGGCAATTTTTTAAAAACCTTGTGTAGAAGATTTTAGCAGCAACTTTAAAGCGTCTTGCCTCATTTTTAACGAATCCAAAGCGTTTTCTTCGGTTAACTGCAGGTTAATCATTTCTTGTTTTAACTGTTGAACCTCGTCTGTGGCGGTGGCAATTTTATTTATCTTTAGCAAGTTTTTTTTAGTCAATTTTTCTTGGAGCAATGCATTGATTTGTGCTTTTGCCGCGGCATCCTTAAACGCGTATAACAGGGGCAGGGGCAAGATTTCGTTTTTTAACCTACCCCTTAATTCGCGAATGTCTTGCATGTCAGTAAATTCGTTTTTTAGTGTCATTAAGAATCCCAAAGTTTTTCCGTAGTGACTCAAAACTTCAACATCTTTTGGTTTGCCTTGGCCTATTATGGCGCCGATTTCAGCACAGGCTTGAGCTATGGACCCCTTTGATTCTATTGCTTTTCGGTATTCAATTATGTTTGTGGGTTTTTTTCTAAGACATCTTTCACTTGTTATAGAGTAGCCTATTTTGAAGAAAGATTGTTCAAGCACGTCAAATATTGCTTGTCGCGTTTTTTTCGGAAAGTTTTCTGCAGCATTGTGAAAAGAAATAAGCCCTTGAAAAAGCAGCATATCACCAGCAAGTAAGACCAAATCTTTGTTAAATTTGCCATAAGCTGTCTGTTTATTGCCTTTTCTTTTAGATTTGTCTATTATGTCATCGTGTATGTCTGCGGCTCCAGTGAGCAATACTACGGCTGCACTTATTGGATATGTTTTTTTGATATTTCCGTTTACGGCTTCACATGTTAATGCCATAAGGGCTGGGTGATGAGTGTTTGGCCAGGTTTCTTCTATGAAATAGCTTGCTAAATTCCTGAGTTGTGGCGGTATTTGAGGTTTGTTTAGGGTTTTCTTTGCGATTTCTAATCCAGGTGTGCCATAGTTCGTGAGTAGTGTTTGGATTTGTTGTTTGTCGGTTATCATATTTTTTTATCTCTAAAATGGGAACTAGTTTGTTAACTGTAAATTATCAATACTTATATAGCCATTCGCAATACTTATATCTTAAGAGTAAATACTCTCAAGGGAATAGCATGCACTTCAACAAACTCAAAATATCAGCCACCCTAACAATAATAATCGCAATAACTCTCTCAACAATCCCCGCAAACGCAATAACAGGCAACAGCCACCCAGACAGCGCCCACTCATTTGTCGGATTAGTCGTCTTCTACAGTCTTGACGCAAACGGCAACCAAATCCCTGTTTCAGTAAGCAGCGGCATTCTTCTCTCACCCACAACCTTACTAACAACCGCACACAGTTGCGTTACACAAGACGCCATAGTGTGCTTTGATAAGGGCCCAATCACATGGAGTCTAAACGGTGACCAGCTTCAAATTAACGGTGTAACATCAACCTATAAAGGAACAGCATACGCAAACCCTGAATTTCAAATAGGTCAAAGCAACAGTTTGCCAGAATTTATTCACAATGATTTAGCCATAATAATCTTAGAAGAACCAGTTCCTTCAAGTGTTGTTGATACTTATGCTCAGCTTCCAACCCCCGGACTAGTTGACACGCTATCAGCCAGAACTGATGTTACTCTTGTGGGCTATGGTTTTGATTCAAATACAGGCGTTATTATGCGAAACTATGCATATTCAAGGATGCTTTCAGGCAATTTTGCCTGGAGCGACGAATTCATCCGATGCCAAGCGTCCTCAGGCAACGGCAGAGGAGGAATAAACAATGGAGACTCAGGTGGACCGGTACTTCTGGGAAACACTAACGTGGTTATTGCATTGAATTCATACACAGTCAACGCTAACTGTGCAGGCGTATCATATCATGCCAGAATCGACTTACCACAAGTTTTAGATTGGATAGCGGAGGTGAGCCAGTTTGACTAAGAAACAAAACATTCGAGCCAAACCAAACCCTACTTCAGTTGGCATGTGGTGGTAAAATCTCAATCAACCACAATTTTTTATTTTCCAAATTTTCACTTGAAACCAGCATTTCATTTCATGTTTAAGCAAATATCTCCGTAAAAGAGGCACTGTGAATGCAGCTAAAATTCATGCAAAAGAACACGTCAATCAATGGTTTTCAGAGTTCTTTTGCAGGAATAATTTTGGTTGCCAACACATTCGTGTGGTACCTTTACAGTTGTCGTCTCTTGTCAGAAGTAACGTTGAATAGTGGATTTTCGAGTTTTCAAGCATTAATAGTTTGGAGCATGACTATTCTTGGAACAGCATTAGCCTCAGTTTTCGGATTTTTAATTTCAAATAACGTTAAAAAGAGTGACTTTATTCGTTATTGGATGCTCGCGGGAATACCGTTATCTTTGATACCTGCAGTCATAGACATTACTTCAATTTTTAACTCGATGTTTTTCTTTTCCTTTGCCGGCATCTATTTTGGATTGGGCATGCCTGTTGCATTAGCCTATTTTGCTTCAATAACAAAAGAAAACAACCGATCAAAACTCGGCGGATTAACTTTCCTAACAATATTCACAGGCGTCCTTATTCTTGGAGCCTTGGGAATAAAAGACCCGCAACTTAATGCAATAGTCCTTGCGGCAGTCAAAATCATTGGACTTGCAGCAATTCTGAATATCAAACCACTTGAAAACGTTAACACCCAAAAAGAAGTTACCTACAAAGAGGTTTTTAAGAACAAGACGTTTCTGCGGTATTTTATTCCATGGATGATGTTTTCTACAGCCAACTATATCGCGGCCCCCATAGTTAGCCAAATTTTTCAGCCCAGCCTGTTTGAGAGTTTTATGATGACTGAAAACATTCTTGCAGGAGTTTTCGCTGTTGTCAGCGGGTTCGTAGCTGACTATGTTGGAAGAAGACGCTTGGTTCTTGCAGGATTCATTCTTTTAGGAGTGGGTTATGCGAGCCTCGGTTTGTTTTCAGAAAATATTGTTGGCTGGTGGTTCTATACCATAACGGATGGTGTTGCTTGGGGGATTTTTTACACCATTTTTCTTATGACAATTTGGGGAGACATCGCGCGTAACACAAATAGCGAAAAGTATTATGCAATTGGATATCTGCCGTTTCTTTTTTCAATACTTACACAGTTATCCATGGGCACTACTATTTCGTCGACTATTAATTCGTCTGCGATTTTTTCGTTTACCAGTTTGTTCCTTTTTATTGCTGTTTTGCCATTGGCTTATGCGCCTGAGACATTGCCGTTTCAGATTCTAAGGAAGCGGGAGCTTGAAAGTTATATTGAGAAGGCTCAACAAATTAAAAATTCAAAGGGTACATAGCGGCTTTTTGTTGGCAGCAACGATAATATGATATATTGTGTCTCAATAAACTTTATAATGATGTCTTGGAACCTTTTGAGACGTGACAAGCATGAATTATAGAACCAAAACAGTAATCCTCGCCGTTTTAATATTAACATGTTTAACCCTGCCAATAGCTGGCTTAGCAGGACCAATAACAGTAACATCCACCGGACCAGCATACATAGAGTTCTCAGCTCAAGCACAAGGTCAATGCTTTGTTGAAATAGGAACAACTCCAAGCGAAACACCAACTGAGCACTATTTTGGGCAAGGCAACACCTCATTAACAGGCATTGCAGATGGAACAACAAACTATGACGGCGCAATCGCAAATGGAACAATCAACGCTAACGGCAACCTTCACATCGAATTCAGTGACCAAGCATTCGACCTCACACTGCAATCAAACAATGAAACATTGGCTTATTTCTTAAGTGACAATTACCCAGTAGATGACAGAGACAACTTCAGCGTAGGTTGCGATTTCAGTAAAGAAATAACACCTAAAGAGACACACCTCTTAGCCACTGGGAACAAGACAAACAGTTTGGGAACAGAAGCATTCTCTGGAACAATCTCATTCTATGCGGATGTTGAAGAAACATTTGGTTACTCAAACCATGCTATTGGCGCAATAATTTATGACGTGAACAACACGGTTCTTGCAAGCATTATCTGGGTACATGAAGACACTGAAGTACCTTATGGATTAACTTTAAGCGCTGCAGACGTTTTCCAGAATTCAGTAGACTTTTACACTATTGCCCCAAGCCTTAAGGTTGTAACAAATGCATCAGGCAGCTGTGTTTATTCAGCGTTTCCTGAAGGATTTGATGAGTATTCTGAAATGCCCCAGTTACAACACGGCAACGGCAGCCTCAGCCTGAACGCTATAACTATAAGTGAAGCAACTGTTGCAGCCCTATCTGAAGAATACTATGAATTTGATGATGGAGTCTACGGTTTTGGTTCGATTAACCTGAACATGCAAGACAACCAATCGATAAGAGGTAACATTTACACCAATGGTTCAGGCACACGTGCAATGTTCTACAATATTGAAGGAAGAAGCCTGTACATGATTGGAAACGCTTACCAAAACAATGGAAATCTTCGGTTTACAGGTACAAGACAAAACGCCACTGGAACATACAATATACAGGGCAATTTTGAAATATACTGCCTTGAAGTTCCATCAGAAAACTCTACTGAAACCATTAGCATAGTAGAAGTCATAATTATGGACGAAAATGAATACCCAATAGCAGTTTGCATATGGTCTATGGGTGATTACCCAGGATTTTCAGAAAGTAACAATATCGAGTTAATTCCAGCAGACATTTTCGAACGCTCCATAGATTACTGTCCAAGCGCATGCACGTCCAAAATAATCTCAGACAACAACACAATCATTGTTGACCACACCACAGTGACAGGCGCAAAAATCACAATTAACGGAGCAAACTTGCCAACCGGCACTGCATTTAACATTACAACAGTCAATTATGGTTCAACACAACCAATCAGCGTTTCTGACCCGCCGGCACAAGATGCAACCTACTTTGAAGTTAGAATCTTGCAAACTGACGGCTCTAGGCTAAACCCCGTTACAACACAAGTTAGCTTAACTGATTCAAGCTTTAACGCTTCATGCTCAATCTCATACTGGAACGGCAACGCATGGCTAAAAGCAGCCAACCAACAATTCACGGCGCCAAATACGATCACTGGCGAAGTTTTGGCTTCAGTATTAAGCGACACTGCAATCAAGGTTGATTATTCAGCTACACCTCTAACAGCTACACCTTCACCCTCAGCTTCACCTTCAGAATCACCTGCCCCAACCAGTTCACCATCAGCATCAACAAGCCCAACATCAACCACTGGTCCTGAAGATATTATTCCAGAGTATAGCTTGTTTGCGATTTTGGGTTTAATGGCGATGTTAACTGTTTTTGTGGCAGTAGTGCGCATGCGTGTGGGAAAAAGGGCAAGTAACTTCAAAACCACAAAAACTCAAATCTAAACACTTCCTTTTTTCTTTTTTAACTTGCCTTTTAGGTTCTTGTTTACCTATTTATTTTTAAGCAAATTAAACAACATATGAAGGCAACAAACATTAAGCCGTGAACTATGCATGGATATTGAAAGAAAAATTGAGCTTATCTGCAGACCGCCAACAGAAGAAGTCGTAACAATAGAAGATTTAAGACACCTGCTTGAAACCGAAGAACACCCCGTCGCCTACAACGGTTGGGAACCCTCCGGACTTGCACATTTAGGAACAGGCGTCATTTGCGCGTACAAAATGAAAGACTTCGCTGAAGCCGGCGTGCATTTCAAAGCGTTCTTGGCAACATGGCATGCATGGTTAAACAACAAACTCGGCGGCGACTTGGCTCTAATCCGTAAAGCTGCGGACTTGTTTAGGCATTCATGGATTGCCCTTGGTGTTCCAGCTGACAAAGTAGAATTCATCTACAGTGATGAGTTGTACAAGGATATTGATTACTGGGCAAAAACGGTTAAAATCTCCAAAGAGCTTACCATTGCCCGAACCACTCGCACCTTAGAAATTGCGGGAAGAAAAGAAGGCGAAGCACACTACGTTTCAGACTATCTTTACACGCCAATGCAGGTAGCAGACATTTTTGAAATGAAAGTAAAAATGTGCCAACTCGGCATGGACCAACGCAAAGCCAACATGGTCGGCAGAGAAATCGGCGAAAAAATCGGTTACTGGAAACCCGTCTGCGTCCACCATCACCTGCTTCAGGGCTTGGCTAAACCGGCAATTTGGCCTATTCCAGAAGGACAAGAAAGAGAAGCCATCGCCAGCGCAAAAATGTCAAAAAGCAAACCAGACACATGCATATTCATTTACGACCAACCAGCGGAAATCAAACAAAAAATGAGCAAAGCATTCTGCCCAGAACGAACAGTCAAACATAACCCCATCTTGGACGTTTGCAAATACATCATTTTCCGCGAAAAACCAGTCTTCACCATTGAACGCCCAGCCAAATTCGGCGGCAACATTGATTTCCAAAGCTACCAAGAACTTGAAACCACATATGCCGAAGGTAAACTGCACCCAATGGACCTTAAAAACGGCGTCGCAACAGAACTCGGGAACATCCTTGAACCAGTAAGACGCTACTTTGAAACCAACAAAGAAGCTAAAGAATGCCTTGAAACGGTTCGTGCAGCTAAAATTACACGTTAAAATGTCAACCAAACTCAAAGACAGACTGGAAAAAATCCTGCAAATAATAGCTAAGCTAGTAGAAGAATCCGGCAAGGGCACGCCAGTCGTGGTTGAAGGCAAAAGAGACGCCGACAACCTCCGCCTTCTCGGCGTTGAAGGCAAAATTATGACCGTTAAGACTGGCGGGAAAAGCTTTCTTGATGTTGTTTCTGAAATTGAAGAGTCTGGGGCGCGCAGTGTTATTCTTTTTTTGGATTTTGACAGGCGCGGCAAAGAAGGAACAAAACGGCTCGTTTCTGAGCTGGAACGACTGCATATCATTGCGAATGTACGGTTTTGGCGGCAACTTCACGGTTTAGTGGGTAGAGATATCCAATGTATCGAATCGTTGCCCAGTTATTTGGAGACGTTGAAAAGCAAAGTAGGCGAATAAGTTAGTTTTAACATACTAATGACTTGTTTTTTGTCCAATAGCACTTACCCCCTTAAGGGTTCTGCATAAAATATCCAATAGGCACCAAATAGTTTTACAGGGGTAAAATTGTTGTTGCTGAATCCTTTTCTGGAAAGATCACGTAAGAAAAAAAGACAAAAAAGTTGACAGAACCACTTTTTAGATTTAAAGCAGAATCCGATTTTTAATTATTGCTTAACAGGTTCATCTGTATTCTTAGTTTTATACTTGAATGTACTCATGCAGACTTTGCAGCGAACCACATTTTCTTCTGGATAAAATAAACCGTCTCCACCTACGTCATGAATTTCGTTTTTGTGAATCTTAAAAATCAACTCAGCATTACAGTTAGGGCATTCTTTTCTAACAATATTATATCCTCTAACTCCACGTTCAAGATCTATATCTAATGGCATTATAAAATTCCTCTTAAAATATTCAAGTAAATCAAGCCAAAGAAGTCTATATTAAGATTTAGGCTTGTTTAAGAAAATCCTACAAGGTAAGCAGCGAATTTTAAAAAAAACGAATTACCAAGTTTAAAGTCCAAAACATTGACCAATAGGTGCTAACAATTTGACAGTATTAAAATTCAGGGTAATGTTAAGAGCAGTGGAGATTGATTTTAGAAGAAACCTAAAATTAATAATCACCATCGTCGCAGTGATTGGTAGAGAATTGTGCGAAAAAAGGTGAATAGGACACTCTGATTAATATCTGAAAAACTACACTTTTCACTAACACTATTACGACTTAAGTCTATTAGGCAGCAAATGTGTTTCGATAAACAATCAGGCGAACTGTTTAAAGCTTTGAGTTAATCACTTTGAATAATGAAATTCAAAAACTGACGGAATTCTTTTCAGTTCTAAAAGTTTATATTTTAATGGAAGCTCATTAAGCAAGCGAGGAAGGGAGGCAGACATGAAAGGTAAAATACTCGTAGCGGAAAGCATCCTCTTTTTAGTTTTATTTCTATCACCATCAATTGATGTTCAAGCAGACACTATTATTTGGCGTGAAGACTTTAATTATTCAAGCCTTAGCGAATTAGAAGCAGCAGGCTGGACTACTACACATCCGTCAGGGATAAGTTTCACATCTAATGGCATAATTTTAGACGGCGGTGATGACGACACAGCTATCCATTACACCAAAATAACTAATGGCCCCACCAATTGGGCAATCGAAGTTAAAAGCAGATGGCTTGGAGAAGGCCACAGCGGTTCAAGCGTATGTATAGTAACTGAAAATCACGTTTACGGTTTTATGCCTGACGGATACTATGACAACTTTGCATTCTATTACGACTGTTCCAAAGTCAAAACCTATGATGGTTACCAAGAAAACGTTAACACATGGATGACACTTAGACTGGAGAAGTCTGGTAACCTGCTAGAGATGTATTATAATGATGGATTAATCGGCACTTACACCTTGGATGACACATCCAAAGTAATTGGAGTTGATTATGTTTCACCTTGGGAGGGTAACGCAGAATATGATTATGTTCAAATTTTGGAGCTTTCAGGTGATGGAGCATCAGCAGGACTTAACGGTTCTACGTCTAATAGTTTTTTTAGTAATCCCCTTGTTATAGGCGGCGTTGTTGGAGGCGTTGGCATAGGTGTTGGTGTAGCGGTGTATTATTTTGTGATAGCGGGAGGCAGTGAAGCAGCGGCGTCGGCAGCTAGTTCGGGTGCAGCTGCAAGCGCAGGCGCAAGTGCCGGTTCAGGCGGTGGCAGTAGTAGCGGCGGCGGTTCACTTATTCACCCATCCAGTAGCAGCACTTTACAGAGCTCAGGGGCGAGTACGTTAAATGAAGTAGCTATGGGTTATCATGGGCCGCCCACCATGCAAGAGTTGGGACAAACGGAATCGGATAATCTACATATGCAGGAAGAAGCAGCACTCATTCAGGCTGAGCAAAACGCTGCAAGCAACAATCTACAACAGACTACTCAGAGTGTACAGGATACAGTAAACGCTGTAGACCAGCACATTCAAAATAACACAACCAACAATCAAAACATGCTTCATCAGCAAACAAACCAACTTCTCCAAGGTTCAAACAAACCTCCTGTAGAAAACAAACCTAATGTGGAAGTGGCTGATAGCGGTGGTTCAGGTGGCGAAAGCTGATAGCTCTTGGCTTTTGCTTTACCCTTCAGCAACAGCGGAGTGACGCCCTATGGCAAAACAATTTGTTTCGCTGCCTCGTCAAACTAAAAATATAAACTAATCAACTCAACGTCTGAATAAGGAGAGAGTAAATTGAAGAAAATCTTAAAAATAATCATAGCAATAATCGCAATTTTGGTAATTATTTTCGCTGTTTTTGCAGCCATGTTCGTCTTAGACCTTTCCGCTTACATTGCAACTGGTTCACAAACCCTAACTCCAGAGGGCACCTCGATTGGAACCGCTTTGGTTCTTTATGACCCTGGCTATTCCGGCGCGGCAACCCGTGTTGCAGAACAGGTAGCTGCTGACCTTCAAACCAAAGGCTACACCGTAACATTGGCAGGCATAAAAAGCGGTGACGCACAAAACACCGACGGTTACGACATAATAGTTATTGGCGGACCCATCTACGCAGGTACACCTACAACTTCAGTGAAAGATGCCCTAAACAACCTTAACCCAGACACAGGCGTCATGGTAGGCGTTTACGGCAGCGGTTCAGGAGCAACCTCACCCGAAGACATCCAACAAATCATAAATGGAGTACCAGCACTTGGAAGCGACGGAGCATTGTCAAACGCTATTGTTGTAAAAATCGGTCAAAACGAAGACCTCACAACACGAGCCGAAGACTTCGTAAACCAATTAACCACACAAATAGCAACCTAAAAAATCACTTTTCTTTTTTATCTTTTTTAAAATAAAATAGAGAGCCAAAAAATTGGCTTAGGCTTTAATTTGTTGTTTGATTGCTTCTTCTGTTGCTTTTATGGCCTCTACTAATTTGTCAGGTATCGTTCCCCCGCCTTGTGCAAAGTTTGGTCTGCCTCCGCCGCCTCCACCAATAATTGGCGCGACTTGTTTGATGATTTGACCTGCGTTGATACCTTTTGCTACTGCGTTGTCGCCTGCCATAACCATGATACGGGCGGTTTTGCCGTCTGAACCATAAAACACTACGGCTGCGGCAGGGTTTTGTTTGATGATTTCGCTGCCAGTGGTTACCATGCGGTTGACGTCGATAACTTCGCCAAAGTCACGTTTAACGATGGCGACACCGTTGATTTCTTCTGCTGCTTCTGCGGTTTTGGCTGTTTGGCTTTCTTTTTCTGCAAGTTCCTTGATTAAGCGGCGTTTGTCTTGCTGGGTTTCTTTGAAGTCTTTCATTATTTTTTCTGCGGTTTTGTCAAGTTTTTCAACTGGCGCGTTTAGTGTGGCTGCGACGTTCCAGAGCAGGTTTTCTTGTTTCTGAATCTCTTTTAGTGCTTGTAAGCCGACTGCGTAGCCTAACCGTTCTACGCCGTCTTGGACTCGTTCGGTGTAGACGATTTTTATCATGCCGACTTCGATTGTGCTTTTTAGGTGGGTTCCTGCGCATGCTTCAACGTCCCAGTCGCCTGTTTTGACGACTCGGATGTCTTTGCCGGGTACTGCGCCGCCTTGATAGAGACGGAAACCGTAGAGGGCTTCTGCTTCGTTGCGGGGGTACCATTTGATGTCGATTTTCATGTTTGCCATGATTGCTTGGTTTGCGAGGGTTTCGATTTGGTGGATTTCTTCTGGTGTTAAGCGTCTGTAATGTGAAATGTCGAGGCGTGAAGTTTCAAGGCCTTTCTGTGTGCCTGACTGCCAAACATGGTTGCCTAAGACTCGGCGTGCTGCACCGTTAACGAGGTGGGTTACAGTGTGGGCTTTCATGAGGCTGTAACGTTTGTCCCAGTTTAGGGAGCCTTGCACTGTTGCGCCTTCTTTGAAGGGGGCGTTTGCGTTGATTTTGTGAACGATGACTTTGCCTATTTTCTGTGTGTCAACTACTGCGACCATGACGCCGTTGTAGTTTAGCCAGCCTTCATCTGCTGGTTGACCTCCGCCTTCAGGGTAGAGGCAGGTTTTGTCGAGGATAACGTATTTTTCGTTGACGATTTTGAGGACTTTTGCTTCGAATTCTTTCATGTAAGCGTCAGCATAGTAGAGTGGTTCTGTTGGGGGTAGTTTTTCTGCTTCTTCTTTGAGGACTTTTTCTGCTTGTGCTTCTTCCTCTTCGGTTGGTTTGTGAGCGTTCATGTGACGGTTGGCGATAAGTGAGTAGAAGTTTTCTGGCACTTCGACTTGTATGCCTTCTTTTTCTGCTGCCTGCTTCACGATTTCAGGTGGTAACCCGTGAGAATCGTAAAGTTCGGTCAAGGTCATTTCTGGAAGTTTGCCAGTTTTTTTGGCTTTAAGGTCCTCAGCGATGCGTTTAACCATGCCTTCGCCACGTTTGAGGGTATCTTGGAACTTTTCTTCCTCGTTCTTGAGCATTTCAACAATTTCAGTTTGCATTGCTTTGATTTGTGGGAAGTCTTTTGACCAGTAGTTAGCTTGCAACTCGATAATGTCGTAGAGGTTGTCTGGTTTCATGTTCAAGTTAAGCATGAGACGGTATACTCTGCGGAAGAGCAGTCTTGCCAAGTAACCTTCTTGAATGTTTGAGGGTACTACGCCTTCGCTGAGCATGAAACTTAGGGTTTTAGTGTGGTCTGTTATTGCCCAAACGTTTTCGATTGGAATGAGGCGTTTCTCTAAAGTTTCAAGGTCGATGCCTGTTAGTTGGGAGACACGTTTGCGTAGGACCATGCGGTTTGCGGTTTTGTCCACGTTGACTAAGCCGCTGTATTTTGCGACTTGTGAAAGGAAGTCGTTGTCAACGTCTGTTATGTTTGCCATGTCGTAGATTTTGTTTAGCATGCTGCCGTAGATGGCTTGGAAACAGCTTGGTACACCTTGGCTTATCCATGCGAAACGGTCAAGACCGTAACCAGTGTCTACTGTGCGGATGGGTAGCTGGACAAATTCGTCGCCGACTACCTTGTATTGCATGAACACGAGGGTTCCGACTTCTAAACCGCGCACTATGCATTCAACGTCTGGACCTGCGTTTCCTCCGCCAATCCATACGCCTTCTTTGTAGACGACTTCTTCGCTTTTCATGCCTAAAACTTCGGTTACGAAGCGGTGGTGATAGCGGACTGTATCGTCTTTCCAGTAAACGTCTTTATCTGGAAGGTTAAAAGCGTGGGCGCCGCCCATTTCGAAAATGGTTAGGTGCCTGCCAAATGTTGGTCCAGTGTTTGGAATGTCGGTTAATCTGATGCTTGGCTGGGAAATAACCAGCGGGTTTGCTGGTGGAGGCGAGATGCCTTCGGTTACGTATGGTTGAAAGTCGATGATGCTTGCGTGTGTTAGATAGATGTCACTTCTCCAGCGAGCAACTACGGGGTAGGGTTTGACGCGTGTGTGACCGTTTTGTTCAAAAAAGGATAGGAATGCTTCACGCATTTCGGGTAATGTGAATTTTTTATTTGTTGCTGGTTCTCCGATGAATGTGTAGTATCCGCATTCATCACTGCTTGATTCCCCACAGGTTTCCATGTTGGGGTTTTGTGTCCAGAAGTATTCGCCGCATTTTGGACAGCGTTTGCGAATGAATCCTTCCTGTTTGAAGAAGGGCAGTTCGTATGCTTCTGCTGGAAAGCTTTTCTCGACCATAAGGACGCCTCTTTGCACCGTAAATTAAAGGTATTTAGAAAAAGGTGTATGATTTCCACGAATTTAAATAATTGTTCCAACAGGAAGGGCATTGATGCATGAACTTTTCCATTTAGTTAAACGGATTAATCCTGCAATGAGTAAATCTTTTATTGATACGTGATAAAATGCTTGTATGCGATTGATAAAAATTATTGTTGGTGAACTTGTAGTTCTTGCAGCTTCAGTGCTTATTTTTCGAAGCCTTTGGACAATGCTTGACCAGTACTTTGGTTATGCACACTTGGAAATCATGCTGGTAATCGGCATAGTTGTCACGGTTTTAGGTTTGATTCTTCTTAATCATGAAGTAAAATGCGAGCTGGAAAAAAACCAAAAACACTAAAAATTGAGCGCTATAGGTTGCCCTAAAAAAAGCTCATCAAGGGGCGAAAAAACCCTCAACTGGGGCACAAACAAGAACGCCACTGACAAGAGGATTTTTCGTCACATCATTGAAGGGTTTAAACTGGAAATCAGGTATCGTTTGGTTTCTATGAAAATCACCAAAATAAACCAAGCCATTATCTTGCTGCAGTAAAGCTTGATTTCTAAATACGAAAAAAATGTTTAAAACTATTGAAAAACCAAGAAAAATTACCAAAACAATGATTGCAATGTTTTTTGTCACGTTTTTATCCAATCTCTCCACTCCTCAAGCGGGCAAGCTTTCCCTATTAGACAGTAAACTGCCGACCAAGTTATTATATCTAAACTTTAGAACACCCAAACACGCTAGAAGAACACCAATTTTCAATGAAGACGACGGGTTCACCGCTTTTTTCTTGCCCAAGACGCCGCAACGGCTTAGTTAAATGGCGCTGAGACCGCGTAGAAGTCACGTATAAACCCAGCTTAAGCGCACGGGGCAATGTAGACTCTTGTTTAAGTTTCTCGAATTTTGCACCACATTTTTCGCATCGGAGGCCTTGGTTTTTACCCATGGATTTTAGGCGTTTGTTGCAGGTGGGGCAAAGCGGGTTTTGCTGCACAACTTGCTGTTTGAGGCTTAAAACATTGATTTTTTCAAGGTTAATGGTTAGGGGCTTGTCTTTTGTAGCTTTATGCACTGCACCAACAACCTCTACACTGTCACCTACCACGAGTTCTCGGGCAATTTTGCGCAAGTCTCCCGTGGGTTCGTAGGCTGCACAGTCAACTTCGCCTGAAGCGTCTTTAATGCTAAAAATCACGTGACGAACAGGCACAATCCGTGGGTTCTGGGAAACCACGCCTTTAACGATGACGGAACTGTAGGGCGTCAGTTGTGCTATCGAGTTGACCCGTGTTAAATGTGCATCTGTGCCTTGGTTTGAACGGAAAATCACCCAACGCTCCACCGGTTCCAATGGTTTAACAAGTTCAAAAGCCTGCTTTACAACGTCGGCGGATTCCCCGCGGATACCGAACAGGATAGGGTCAGGACCACGCGGAGTGATGATGACACGGCGTTTTTCGTAGTCTACGTTGTTGAAAACAGTGGGCTCTAATGCCTTGTCCATGGTGAAGATAGATTCCTCGTCAACTCGACGCTTTGTGCCCCAACTCTCTGGTGTACGGTAAGCGATTAGTTCGTAGGTGTAGTCGGCGTTTAGGGTTTCCCCGATTGCTGAGAGTGCACCGATGATGCCTCGGCAAGTGTTGTAACCTAAGGCTTCAGCGCCAACGTGACGGATTAGGGTGACGGCTTCTTTTAGGGTGACAATGCTGGTTTCTGTTCGCTTAGAAAATGCGGTAAGTTCTTCGGGTATGGTTGGGCTTTTGTAAAATACGATGCCAGGGTCGGTTCCTTTGTTGTTTACTTGGGCTTGCTGTTCCCAAAGGTCCAAAGCCACCTGCTTGATGTCGTCTTCCTGTTCTGTCGGGTATTGGAAGCGTAAGCATAAGGCGCCGTTTCCCCGGGTTTTCCATGGCACATTTGGATTAAGCCTAACCAAACTGGGGTAATCAGTGAATTTTACGTTCATTTGGACCAGTTTTTCGGCCAGAACCGCGGCGAGGTAGGTTGTGCATCCGCCTTTGGTTGAGTCGGTATCGTCTAAGCCAATGTGCATCAGGGAAGTGTCAGTCAAACGCCCAAACTCCACGTTACAGTATAGGGTATGGAATGTGGGTTATGTAATAAAAAAGGTTTTTTTGCTAAACCAGAAAATGTTTGGCAGCCTAAAAAACGGGTTAAGCGTACAGTGGTTCTTCAATAAACAGGTCAGGGTCAATCTTGGGCATTTTGTCTTCAATAATCATTGTTAGTTTAGAGTTTACTTTACCGATTTTGTCAATATTTTGGGTGATTATGGTTTTTAATGCATCCATGTCTGGGGCTTGCACGTTAGCTATTATGTCATAAACGCCCCACAAAGAGTGGGCTTCTTGAACACCGCTAATTTTTTTTAAAGACGCCAAAACATGTCTCTCAGCGCCTATTTCAGTTGTTAAGAGTACGATTGCGGTTGGCATCTCTTTTCCTTTCCTTATTTTTTTATTATTTTTTTTTGGTTTGGGTTGGCGGCTTTAGAGGTCTGGATGCTCTCTCGTGTTCAAGGGGAACGTAAAAATCGTTGATGGGGTTCCATACCTCTGCCGCTCGCCTGCTGCTGCTAAAAACCTGGTACTTTCAACGGCGCTGCTACTATCCACCGCTGCTAGCATCCCACCGGGAAAACCTAAAGTGTTCTCCATGCTTTTTCACCGTTGATGTACACGGCTTAATCAGTTCTAAAAAATTTAAAATTATGTTGTTGTATAGGCACAGTCACAAGTAACCGTTTAAATAGTCGCCGCTTAAGGAAATACCGCTTGTTTTTGGCACGGTTTATTTGGGGTAGTGACGTTTTGCGTGCAGATGCAGGTCTTTTCCGTTTTGATAACTGTTTCCACACCATGGACACTTATAGTCTGATTCCATAAAATATAACCTGTTGATTTTAAGAGTTAACGTTATGTGAATGTGAAAAATTATTAACAAAATATTGTGTTGTTTAAAAAATAAGAAAGTTGTTTTTGTTGTTTTAGCGGTCCTGAACTACTATCATTGTCAGCGTTGACCGTACTTTGTCTAGTCTTCGGATTCGCCAGGTTACAATTTCTTTGAGTTTGTCCATGGTTTCTGCTTTTACTCTTGCTACAATGTCGTAGACGCCGTAAACAGCAGATGCTTCTTCTACGCCTTCAACTGTTTTTAGGTCCTTTAAAACGTCGGATTCAGAACCAATTTCAGTATTAATCAACACAAAGGCTGTGGGCATACTCATTTCCCTCAGTTTCTCCAATTAAAACTAATGCACCAGTTGACATTAAAGCTTTTTCATAAAAACCAACTTAGCAATTGCACAAAAAAACTGCAATTCACTGCTTAACTATCAACTGATTGGTTTCTTTTTGACGCACAAGCTTTACACCTGTCCATTGAAACGCGCCATAAGACACCACAAGCCTAAACCAAAGAGTAACGGCCCGCGATAACAATGTTACAGAGACACTTAATGCAGGAGGAAGACCAAGGGCTGAAAAACTAGCCATCATAAAAACGTCAGTAAAATAACCAACGCCCACTGCTTGTAAAGCGCCCGAAAGGGTGTAAACAATAAGCACCGTTTCGACTGGAATAGGATAACCCAAAGCAGTAAACACCAGAAACATGACACCAATGTCAAAAACCCAGCTTAAAACTGAATAGATGGAAGGCATAATAAGCGATTTAGGTTTAGCTTTTAGCTGCTGTATTCCATCGTGAAAATTTCCAAGCACTTCTGAAGCTTGCTTCTGTAAACCTTCAGGGTTCCAGCTTTTGCGGAAAAAAAGGATAACTCGGATGCCAAAATTTAGTAGAGAATTTGTGGCTTTGGGTTTACTGCTGAAATAGTAAATTATAAACAGGGAAGCGGCTGAAAGCACCAAAAAGACAACAATTAAAGCTGCCGCAGAAAAGTCTAATGCAGTATTTAATAGCACCAAAATTAATCCTACACTAAACGTAACCACCGTAATTGTCATGACCATAATCTTTTGGCCAATAACAGAGGCACCGATTTTTCCTGCATCTTCGCTTGAGGATTTGCTAAACAAGTAGGTTTTTGCCAAATCCCCAGACAAACCTAACTGTGGAATAGTGGCATCAAAGAATAAGCCAACCCAAGTGAACAGGTACGCATTTTTTACAGTCATTTTTACTGTTAAAGAATTTAGTAGGCTATGCCAGACCATTGAAGAGAAAAAAATGCCAATTACATACGCCACGAAGGCAAAACCGTAAATTGCAAGGTTAGTCTGCGAAATGGTTTTAATAAAACTTGCAGGATCAACAAACAAGACAAAGTAAACTATGAAGGCAACCAAGCCGAAAACCAAAAGGAAAAAGATTTTGTTAACCCGCAAAGGGTTGTTCTGTGGATTCATCGCGTGCCTGCAAACCTAAACAGACATGGACGAGTACGCTTTTAAGCTTTCACAGGTTTTTACCTACCTGAAATAGTTCCGTTGTTGCTAAATCCCCGGCTTTCCCAAGTGCCTAGGTAGCCCGCATCATTAGATACCTCAATGCTGGTCAACCACTTTATCCACTTGTAACCAATCTGGCTTTCAGCAACTAACTGGAACGGGAAACCGCGTTCAGGTGGCAGCGTTAAGTCATTCATTTTGTAGGCTATCATGATTTGGTTGTCTTTTATGTAAGACATTGGCAGCGCGGTTGAGTAGCCGTCGTATGCACGGAAAATTACTGTTGTCGCGTTAGGGTCAGCACCAGCTTTTTCCAGCAAGTCCTGCACTAAGAAGCCTTCCCAGAGGATTTTGACTGACCAGCCTTCAACACAATGCAGGGTTACAACTTTGGTGTAAGGTTGAAAATCGGCGAGGACTTCATCGTAGGGTAGAAGCAGGTTATTGTTTACGAGTCCTGTGACATTCAGCCTGTAGGTTTGGTTGTCAACGTATTGGGGTCCTTTGATGGAGTTTTCTCGGAAGTCGCTGATTGATGAGAGGTCTTGACCTTGGTATTCTCTGACTTCTGATGGGTACAGTTTTCGGGGTTCGTTTGTCGAAAGGATTAGCACTACAAGGCCCATCAGGACTAAGCCAACTAAAGCAATGGATATGACATAAATTAAAATTCGTTTATAATTATATGACATGTGTCAATTTAGAACAAACCAGTAAATATTATACTTATCCATCAAAAAAACACAAAAATAATGCATAAAACGGTTCAGAAGCCTTTGATATTGCAGTCGTGGTCAAATCTATTTGGAGCCTATTAGTGGTTCTATGTTGAAACCTATAGGGGGTAGGTACTAATGGCTGAAAAACCATCCAAAAACATGTTGAATAACATAGTTTAGAACCTTTTAGCCATGATGTTGTCGAAAACCATTATCTACTTCATAACGAACTTGTTTTTGGGATTTATATGATTACAATTATTGGTGCGGGTAAAGTAGGTTCATCTGCGGCATTTGCAATTTTACGTTCCAACATCAGCGATGTCACTCTAATTGACGTGTTCGAGGACTTAGCGAGGGGTGAAGCAATGGATTTGATGCAGGCAGCGCCAGAAATCAAGTTTGAAGGCAAAATCGTTGGTTCAAACAATTTTGAAGACATGAAAGGCAGCGACCTCGTCATCGTCACAGCGGGGCAAGGCAGAAAACCAGGCATGACACGAACCGACCTGCTAAACACTAACGCAAAAATCATCGCCGACATCACCAAACAAGTGGCTAAACACGCGCCCGACGCCAAGCTAATGATGGTAACAAACCCCGTTGACGCCCTAACCTACGTTGCATACAAAACCACGGGCTTTCCACGTAACCACGTTTTCGGCATGGGCAACATTTTGGATGCCATGCGGTTCCGCACTTATTTGGCTCAGCAATGTGGTGTTTCAAGAGAAGACACACGCGCCCTCGTTATTGGCGAACATGGTGAGACAATGGTGCCATTGGTTGAGTACGCTTCCGTTTCAGGCATTCCGATAACTAATCTCATGACGCAGGACCAGATTGATACCGCGGTTTGTCAAACAGTCACATCAGGTCAGCAGGTCATAGCGTTAAAAGGAGCCACAACGTTTGCGCCTTCAACAGTCATCGCTTTAATGGCAGACGCTGTCATAACAGGCAGAAACCGCGTCTTAAGCGTCACAACACCCTTGCAAGGCGAGTATGGACTATCAGACCTATCCATCGGCGTACCCGTTATCCTTGGCAAGAACGGCATCGAAAAAATCATTGAACTCGACTTGTCAGACGAAGCAAAAGAGCGTCTATCCTTGTCCGCCAGCAACGTTAAAGCAGCGTTGGGATCTTTGACGTCTGTTTAGAGTTTGCGTTTAGAACAGTAAAAGTTACCGTTTAGTTTTACAAAGGCGGGGCATTTTCCCCCGTCACAATGGTTTAGCCATTGACAGGGTGCACGGATTTCGTAAACTCTGCGCAGAGATTCACGCGACAAAATAATGTTCCTGTTCTGCGGACTAAGTTCATCTAAAATAGTATCCAAAACAAAAAACACCTCAAAAAAACTCTTTCTGAATTTGTAAAACCATACCAAAAACAGGTTAATATAAACTTGTTACAGACCCTAAACAACAACAAAGGCATATAAACACAGGCAAGCCCAAAAGCTGCAGCGGAACGTAAGCGGAAAATCTAATATCCACAACAAACACTAACATAGCAACAAACCGAGGGCAAAAGGCAAATGCAGTTCAATAACAGAGACGTAATCTCAATACAAGACTTCACAAAAGAAGAAATCAACCACATACTCAAAACAAGCCAAACCATGGAGCCAATCGCCAAAACAGGCACCGACACCCTAAAAGGCAAAATTCTTGCAACACTCTTCTTCGAACCATCCACCCGTACACGGCTGAGTTTTGAAGCTGCCATGCAAAAACTTGGTGGAACCACAATCGGTTTCAGCGACACTGAAACAGCCTCTACAAAGAAAGGCGAAAACCTCGTAGACACCATCCGCACAGTAGAAAACTATGCAGACGCAATCGCGCTCCGTCACCGCTTGGAAGGAGCAGCGGTAGTTGCAGCGGAATACTCTAAAGTGCCAATAATTAACAGCGGCACGGGAGCACAAGAACATCCCACACAAGCCTTAATCGACTTGTACACTATCCAGAAAGAGAAAAAATCGATAGATAACCTCAAAATCGCTATAATTGGAGACTTACGATACGGGAGAACAGTACATTCACTCGCGAGAGGTTTAACAAACTACAATGTTGAGCTCTTCTTGGTTTCACCCGAAACGCTTCGGATGCAGGACAACATCCTAAAAGAAGTTAAAAACAAAATCCCAGTAACAGAACACGCGAACCTTGACGAAATAGTTCCTAAAATCGACGTTTTGTACGTTACCCGCATCCAGCGAGAACGTTTCCCTGACCCAGCAGAATACGCCAAACTAAAAGGCGCGTACCGAGTAGACCAAAAAACACTCAAAACCGCCAAAAAAGACATGATAATCCTGCACCCCTTGCCAAGAGTAGATGAAATCGCACCAGAAGTAGACCAAACATCACACGCACGCTATTTCCAACAAGTCGGAAACGGCTTATTCGTAAGAATGGCAATCCTCTCACTGGTACTTGGAGCAACAAAATAACAGTTTTAAGTTGAGCTGAACCGGTCAAAAGTTCCCAGTGTACTCATTGAACCGCATGTGGGGCATTTATGCAGGCTTCCAAACCAGCTTTTCTTACAGTTACGGCAATACGTTACTACACGGTTGTAAGTGAAAAACTCCAAAGGTTGATGAGACTCAACCAGACGCCGAGTCAAATCCAAAAGCGCCTCAGGCGCAACATCTAAAGCATCCAACTCTATAATGCCCAAAGAGCCACCTGCAGCTAACGCAGAGAGTTTCTGAGCATACTCTAAGGCTTCAGTTCGAACAGTTAACGGGTCAAGTTTAAGTTTTAACCTTTTAGAAGTAGAATAGAACGGCTTGTCGCGCGTGCCTGAAAATTTGACTTTTGCGATTCCATACTTTTCAATGTCAAGTTGGGCAAGTCGTTCGGAAGCTTCAGTCCGGCATAGAACTGCGGGGTAAAGGCGTTTGCCGTGTTTACGACCAATTTTATGTCTAAAAACAGAAATGTTCTGAATTATTTCGTCGACGAAGGCTTGGCTTTCTGGGTCGTTGATGCTTTTTTGGGTGAATGCTTCAACGGTTTCTGAAAGCCCTGCAAAATTGATTATTCGTGAACAGTTCTCCAACCTAAAATAAGCGTCGCCATAGACGCTTTTAAGCAAAAAGGGCAAAGAGTTCTTCCCAAACTGTTTAATCGTGCTGTATTTTATACCTAATGCTCGGGCTGCCAACTCAAAGCGTTCCTTTAGCAAGTCGAAGAACTTGTTTTTGTCGCCTTCAGATTCTTGAACAATCCGAGGCAGATTAATGGTTACGTAGCCTAAACAGCCAGTGCGTAAAGTGTCGGTTTCCCAATCGCCAGTTAAGTCGGGTGCAAGCTTGGTTCCTGAAGAAGAAAAAATTGCGGAAATGTTTTCTTTTTCTGTAAGGTTGGCAAAGTACAGCATGCCTTGTTGAGCGGCTAAAGTGTGTGCTTTTAGGAGCAAGTCTTTTGCTGCTGGGTCATTTAGAACTTCAGGGTTTATTCTTATTACAACACGGGGATTCATTAACGGTTTGGCTATGGTTACTTCACGGTAAACTTGAAGAATTAAATCAGCAAGTCGCCGAGCCTCGCCAGCATAATCACAATATTTACTGGTGGATTGCCCTTTTGGCCCCACGGCAGTTTTTTCTGCAAGCAACTTGGGAACTGAAAACTCAAGCCCCAACGTGACCTGTGCATGCTGATTGACATTTAAAATAAACAAGCGCAAGGCTTCTTTGATCAGCGTGTCTTCAACGCCAGCCGCGTAAGGGGCAAGGAAAACGTTGAAGTAACTTAAGACTTGCTGATGACTACTTTCCCTGTCAGAATGCAAAAGCACATTTAACGCGACTGCTAAAGCTGATTCAAAACTTTTGGGCGGATCAACAGAAACCTGAGACATATTGTCTAGTTTGAGACCGTTTAAGAAAAAGAACCTTAAATCATGAACAACTTCCGCAGGCTTAAGGATCCATGTGCCTAAATCGTCTATGTGCATGATGCCTGAAAGATGTGCGTCAGTGATGTCTCGAGGAAAAATGTTTAGAAGCGTATATTCGCCCAGAACACTTTGTCCTGCTTTTGAAAGTAATTCTGAAGCGTCTAAACTGCGGTCTTTTGCTTCAATGGAAGCGGTTACTTCATGAATAGGCATACCTACACGGGTCAACTTGTGACGGTAATCTTCAAAACCTTTCTCAACTAAAATGCCGTTAACTACTTCACGAATCAAAGATGCCGTAAGATACTTTGTTTTTGATTTGAGTAGACGTTTTTCGGCTTCTTTGGCTGCTTTCTGGGCAAGTTCAGGGGGCACTTTAGCTTCTTTGATTAAGGAGTTAGCGATTTTGTTTGCATCAAACTCTTCCAAAGTAAAATGTGAAGTGCGAACAAGCATGCCTTTTGGAGTGAAAGCTTTTTTCTCTACGCGGTCGGCGATGTCAAGAACCATTTTGCCAAGGTCTGTTAAAAAATATTTTTTTGCTTCAACATCTGCTTCGACCAAATCGGCTTTTAATAGGAATTTTAGGTGGTATGCGAAGCGTCCTGCGTCTCGGCTGGGGTTCATTTTGAGGCTGTTCATTAGTTCGGTGTAGGAGAGTGCGCCTTTGTCAAACAGCAGGTTTAGGATTTGCAGTCTGAGGGGTGATGAAACTGCTTTTAGAACTTTTACGCCTCGTGCGCGGTGTGGAAGAGTAACCATGCCGTTTTATCCCTCAGCCTTGTTATTGATGCCTTACCCTATAAGTGTAGTGCGGAGTTTAAACTTAGCTTAACTCGTATTTATATAAACTCCAAAGTCAACAAAAACTCAAACTCGTTGAGAGAATACTTTTTTGGCAGCTGAAAACAGCACAATTAAAACAGATAACCCGAAAACCACAAGGAAAAACAAGTGCGCCAAACCCATCAAAGGCAAAGTCAAAAACAAGGGAGCCCTAAATGGGTAACCAATGAAAGCCGGTAACAAGACAGTGATAATTGGGATTATTAGTAAAAGGTTAGTTTTATCGTTTCTAAAGAAAACTCTGTAATCGCGGGTTTTTGCCATAACTGCTATTGCAGCTGTAAACAGGGTTAGTTCTATGGCTATGTTTAGGGTGCTGTAGATGTTTATGAATAGGAAGCCTGCTTCATGAAAACCAAAATTTGTGTCTATAAGAGGCCAAAACAGCTGTAACTGTCCGCCTATAAAGAAATCGCCGATTAAGAAATGGGAAATAAAAGCCAAAAAGTAGGGCACTGCACGTTTACCGTAATAAACAAAAAATGGCGTAAAAATGAGTAAGGCAAGAATCAAGGAATGTGTTGGTCCACGGTGTAAACTGGTTCCTGTTAATGTTTCTATTGCAATGTCTATATCGGGTAATATTGATAAAACTAGCAACGCAGGGATGTTTGGGTTGACCTTTAAGGTTTTGGATGATACTTTGCCTAGCAGGTAGGCTAATGACATGTGGCCAACTGCAAACATAAGGAGTCAACTTTTAATGAAAAGCGTCTGCGGAACTATTAAGGGTAATCGTTTAGGGGCTACTCTGGGTATCTGTCAGTTCCAGGCTTTATTTGTCTGGGTTTAACTGGCGATACAAAGTTCGGCGTAAATTATTGATAACTGTATATTTTTAGCGGCAGTATTGTGGTTTTCTAAATTTTATTTGTAGATGTGTTGTTCGGGTAGGCACCTGACATGTATTTTCAATAACGTTTATTAATACTCAAGACTTGCTCTTTGATACAATAAGGGGGATAACACAATCAAAACACCCAAAGTGTCTGCAACAGTAATCGCAATGATTGTAGTAGGAATCATACTCACAAGCGCAACAACAGCACTTTTAACAATCGACCTAACTATACCAACATCAGGCACAGTAACACCCACGCCAACACCAACCACAAGCACAGTAATACCTCCGCCACCTACACCGACACCCTCTCAAGAAACAGTCGAAATAGGCGTATACTCTGACGCAGCATTTGAAAACGAATACACCAGTGAAAACGGCATAACTTGGAGCGCAGTTTCACCAGGCGGCAGCACTACTCAAACAGTTTACATAAGAAACGAAGGATCACAAACAGTTACACTTCACATGGTAACTTCAAACTGGAGTCCAACTAACGCTGAAGACCACATAACAATAGAATGGAACAGAGAGGGGCAAACGTTAGCTGCTGGCGCAAGCATCAGTGCAACATTAACGCTCAGTGTTGACTCAACGATAAGTGGCATCACAAGCTTCAACGTTGACGTAGTAATTACGGGAGAAGCAGCATAAAAAACCAATTTCATTCTTCTTATTTTTAAAAAACTTGAGCTACATGCATAACAACAGTTACTGCAAAAGCTAAACCGCAACCAACAGCAATCCAGCGAAGCATGTTTTTGTTAATATTAAATTTTTTTTCATACTCAGGCGCGTAAGCTAACAGTTCAGCCGTAGCTAACAAAATAATGGACATAGCCGCAAGCCACAAACTCAGGTCATACAAAGACAAAGGAAAAACCATCAAACATTGCCCCTAACAAAATTGAAAACTACTTCAACACCAGCCCTGTCAGGCCAAATTTTTTGTTCACGAATTATCACTGTTTTACCGGAAGATTTTGCTAATGCACATGCAACTGCACTAGTCACGGGGCAACCGAGCAAACTAACGCTTTTC
>JAWRIR010000132.1:0-4133 GCA_040268405.1 Thermoproteota archaeon
AATTTTTCATAGTTTGCTTTTATCAAAATCATTATATTTTGGCGCGAGAGTTATTTTTTGGTGATTTTTTGATTAGTGTTGATGCACTTATTGGAAAGGACGTTATTGGTTCTGGCGGATTTATTGTGGGAGAAGTTAAAAGTGCTGAAATTGACGCCGAAAAGTGGCAGGTTACTTATCTTCAGGTGAAGCTTTCCAGTCAAGCCTCTGAGGACCTTGGTTTTAAAAAGCGGTTTAAGAGTTCAGTTGTATGCATTCCCGTGTCGTTGGTTACTTCAGTTGGCGACGTTGTACTTCTTGGGAAAAGTATGAGTGAATTAAGCAGCAACGCAGAGATTCACGAATGCAAGCAATAAATGGGAACAAAAGAATTAACAAGAAAAAGGAAAAGTCAGGTTTACCTTTCTTCTATTGGCACGAAAGGTATCCCAAATTCACCCACATAAATTGTTGAAGGACGCAACAAAACCGCATCTTCATACTGCTCCAGTATGTGGGCTGCCCAACCAGATATTCTGCTTGAAGCAAAGAAAGGCGTAAAGAAGTTTGAAGGAACACCCAGTGTGTTAAGGGTGACAGCTGCATAGAAGTCAACGTTGGGGAAAATCTTTTTCTTTTCGTGGACAACGTTTTCGATTTTTCGTGACAGCTTGTATGTTTTCAAAGTGTTCTTGTTTTGGCATAATTCTTCTGCTAAGCCTCGAAGATGCTTTGTTCGAGGGTCTTCTGTCTTGTATATGCGGTGGCCAAAACCCATAATTTTTTTCTGGTCATCAAGCATGCCTTGAATGTACGCTTCAACTTCCTCTTCAGTGTTAATGTCGTCAAGCATGTACATAACCTTCTCACTGGCACCACCGTGAAGAGGGCCTTTAAGGGCGCCAATTGCTGAGGTTACGGCTGAGTACATGTCTGAGTTAGTGCTTGCTGTAACTCTAGCCGCAAACGTCGAAGCGTTAAAGTCGTGGTCAGCATGAAGAGTCATAAAACGGTCAATTGCCCTTTTCTCTTCAGCGTCGGCATCTACTCCGCGAAACATGTACAGGAAATTTTCCGCAACACCAACGCCAGTTTTAGGAGCAAGAGGCTGCTTGTTATTACGCACCCTGTAAATGGCAGCCACTAATGTTGGAAACTTGGCAATTAACTGCAAAGCCCGTTTTTTGTTGGACTGCTCTGAAATATCGTTATTGTTAGCGTCAAATTGGCTTAAACGTGAAAATTCGGTACGTAGAATTTCCATGGGGTGACAATGTTTCGGGGTTGACTCTAAGCTTTTTAGAGTTAAATCAGGCAAAGTCATTTCAGAAACAAGCTGTGACTTGAACTCATCTAATTGTTGCCTGTTGGGCAGTTTTTTGTTAACCAGCAGATATGCTACTTCTTCATAGCAAACATGTTCCACTAAGTCATCAATATTGTAGCCTAGATAATATAGTGCGCCGTTTGGATCTACGAAGCTGATTTTAGTTTCTGCTGCATGGACGTTTCTAAGCCCACGAACAACCATTTTCTCTGAACTCATTGAATTATTCCCCCACAAAGCCTTCATCAATCGAAGGTCAAACAACTTCTTAGGCGCAACCATATTTTAGCGTAGTGGTTACCAACGGATTTTTCCATGCAAAATCATGTTAAAATTCAACATCAATGGTTTTTCAAGCTAAAGGGTTTAAGCAGCTTTTTGCTTTGAATCATCCGCTGAAACAAGAAGAGGCAAAAAAACTTTCAGGCACGTTAACAACAATTCAACATTTGCTAAAAGCATATTTATAATATCGTAATTTACGACAAGTTTATTGAACTTTATGCAAAATTGTCCATTAAAATGCTGTTTTTAAAATGTACGATTTTTTCGTAAAAACGTTAATAAGATGTGCTTACACATTAACCGAAAACGTTAGTAAGAGAGTTTAGTTAAGGATGATTTTTCAGAATAAAACAGTTGAGGGCGCTATATTTGACATGGATGGAACCATGTTTGATACAGAAAGATTGCGGTTCAAAATGCTTAAGCAGGCGTCCAAAGAAATTTTCGGAACCGAAATCTCAGACAAAATTCTCTACGATTCACTTGGTGTAAGTGCTGTAACAGCTGAAAACATTGCAAAAACTTGTTACGGCGAGAATTATCCGTATAAGAAAATTAGAGAAAGAGCCGACGCGCTTGAAAGAAGCTACGTTAGAGAACATGGTGTCCCAGTAAAAGAAGGACTTTACAATTTACTTGAACGATTAAAGAAAAATGGCGTTTTACTTGCTTTGGCAACTTCAAGTCGAAGAGAGATAGCTGAGGAATACCTGCTTAACGCAAGGGTGCTACGGTTTTTCGACGTTGTAGTTTGTGGAGACGAAGTAGAAAAAGGAAAACCTAACCCAGAAATATTCCTAAAAGCAGCAAGCGAACTCAACTGCGAATTAGGCAACTGCTTCATTTTCGAAGATTCACACAACGGTCTTTTAGCAGCTAGTGCCGCAGGTGCAATGCCTATCTTCTTCAAAGACATAAAAGAAATAGTTCCAGAAGTCAAAGCACTTGCTTTTAGAGCATACGACAAAATGACAGAGTTTCTAGATGAACTTATTGCTGAAATGCCAAAAATGCCTATGCCCAGTCTTAATGAACATTTTCCGCAAAGTGGAGGCTACACAATCGCAGGTATACACGGGTTTGGCGCGATTGGTGGCGGTTATCTTGCCCAAATTTTCTGTCACTGGGACGGATACACTAGACCACGAAAGATTATTGGGGTAACAAATGATGATTTGATTCGTCAACTTGTAAACGCTTTAGGCAAGTACAGGGTCAAGTATGAAAGCCTCGCATATTTCCAGCAAATATCAAATGCTACAATTGTTGACATGGCTGACGAGTCTAACGTTATTGAGATGTACAAGAAAGCTCACATTATTGGTTTAGCGCTTCCAGAGCAAGCCATTAAATCTCAAGCTAAAGTGATAGCGAAAGGTCTAATTGAAAGATACAACAGCACCGGCGAAGGCATAACCTTACTGGTTGTAATGAACAAAATCAATTCTGCAAGATACGTTAAAACCCACGTTGAAAACGCAGCTAAACAGTTAGTCGGCGAAGAGCAGGCTAAAAAAATCGTGAAAGCATCATACTTCACTGAAACAGTAGTCAACCGCATGGTTGCAAGATTACCCGACGAGACGATTCTTTCAAACGTCCAGAACGAGCTACACAAGATGCACAAAAGCATTCTGGATTATTCTGGAAAAATGAAAGAAATCATAGAAATGTCTCAAAACTACTTTGAAGAAATAAACTCTGCGCCAAAAAGAAAAAGGTTAGCAGAAACTGAAAAGAAAACAGTCGTTGAAACCATTCACATCGCAGATAATATTTCACGCGTAACACAGTTTGCTGATGAATTATCAAAACTTAACGTGACCTTATTTAGCAGCGAACCAGACATGCCACTTTACGCCAGCAAAGGCAGTCCCCTTCTGGAACGCTTACGACAAATAGTTACTGTTGATGACATAAAAGCAATGCAGGAAATAAAAAACAAACTTTCAAACGGTCCACACGCAATCATCGCTTGGTACTCCGCGCTTTTAGGCTACAAAACCGTTGGGCAAGGAATGGGTGACTCAAGAGTATCCAAACTCGCTGAAAAAATAATCAAAACCGAAATCAAACCAGCGCTGCTAATAGAGAACCCTAACTCTAAACAGTACATTAACTCTTTTGCCCAAAGCTTCTTGAAACGTTGCCGGGCATCCTTTAAAGATGCAAACTCCAGAGTTGGAAGAGACCCCATGAGAAAGCTTCAAGCCGGTGAACGAGTATTAGGCGCAATTCAACTTTCCCAGAAACATGAGTTATCCACTAAGGGTTTGGAATACGGAGCCGCCTGCGCAATCATGTACTCACTTGTTTCAACAAACGAGAATGACTATGAAACACAGAAAATCAAAGAAATCTACGGAAAACGTCACTCTGTTGAAGATGTTTTAACCTATAACGGGGATTACAACAAGTCGAAGTATGCAGGGCTTAACCCAAATGATGACCACGAGTTAATCATGCGAATAACAGAAAACTTTGAAGCCCTCAAAAAAGAGTTAAACCTAAACAACATTTAACCCTCTTCTTCTTTTCATGT
>JAWRIR010000133.1:0-7136 GCA_040268405.1 Thermoproteota archaeon
ACCCCACGAAACCCCAGAGCTTTCCACAGAACAATGGCGACAAGTAATTGACAAACTAAGCGAAATCGGCGTCTTCATCGTTACCTTCACAGGAGGCGAACCCACACTGCGCGAGGACTTGCCGGAACTGCTTCTTTACGCTCAACGGAAAGGAATAGTTACAGGTTTAATCAGTAATGGTCGCAAACTAAAAGACGCCTCTTACGTTAAAGTGCTTGAAGACTCTGGGCTAGATTTTGTTCAAGTCACTTTGGAGTCCGATAAGGCAGAAATTCATGACGGGATGACCAAGGTTGCTGGCAGTTGGGCTGAAACCGTTGCAGGTATCAAGAACGCTGCTAAATCGCTGATTTACGTTTCAACAAACTCGACGCTAAGTAAACAAAACGCAAACGGGTTTCTGTCCACGGTGGACTTCATTAAGGGTCTTGGTGTGGACGCGTTTGGCTGCAACAGCCTCATCTACTCGGGGAAAGGTGACTCTGTAAGTAACCAGTTTGCCTTATCCGCCGACGAGCTCAAAGATTTGCTGCCTAAAGTTCATGAAAGAGCTCATGAGGTGGGCTTAAAATTCCTATGGTACACCCCGACCCAGTACTGCGTGTTCAACCCTCTTCAGCTTGGGTTAGGCATTAAGTCCTGTACTGCCGCCATGATTAACGCTTGCGTGGGACCAAACGGCGACGTTTACCCCTGCCAAAGCTACTTCGAAAGCCTCGGCAACATACTAACCGAGCCATGGGAAAAAATTTGGCACCACCCCTTAGCAGAGAAACTGCGCAAACGCGAATACGTCGAACCGAAATGCAAAGAGTGCCCAACCCTGCAAGAATGCGGTGGAGGCTGCCCCCTGGAGCTGCAGAGTAAGCAACATATTTGTACCTAAACAGCCATTAGACTCTTTAGCGGTTAACTAAAACCCTCTTTTAACCCTGAAAACCAGTGCAGGCAAAACGCTATGGCTGTTAAGGAGAAAACGCGGCTTATCATTTTCGACGTTGAAGGAGTCTTAATTCCTAAAAACATGTTCTTCTTCAAAATGGGCAGAACACTTGGCTTCTTCACACTCATGCAGATTCTAATGTACGGGTTTCTCTACGAAATAGGCGCATCCTCACTTGACACTTCGCTTAAACGTATTTTTAGGAAAATGAAAGGGCAAAAAATGGAGACCTTGCTAAAAGTTTTTGACCAAATCCCCGCCACGCCAACGCTGCAAAGCTTTTTTGCGCAAGTTAAACAGAAAAATTACCGTGTAGCCTTGATTAGTTCAGGTTTGCCCACAATCATTGTTGAGGGCTTGGCGAAATGTGTGGAAGCGGATTACGCTTACGGCATTGACGTTTGCGTTAACGCTGCTGACGAGGTTACTGGCGAAATTAGTGGTGAAGCCATTGAACCTAACGGTAAAATGAAGATTCTGCAAAAAATTTTGGCACAGGAAGGCTTAACGTTAAGCGAGTGCACGGTAGTGTCCGATGACCGAAACAACCGTTGCCTTTACACGCCGCAAACCAAAAAAATCGGGTACAACCCCGACTTCATCATCCGCGTCAAATCAGACTACGTAGTAATGGGAAAACTCGCAAGCATCCTACCAATCTTAGACAACAAAAAAGTCAAAAGAGCTTTCCCTTCCACGAACGATTTTGTCCGAGAAGACATCCACGCGGCAGGCTTCTTCATGCCTGTAATAGCGCAAATAGTCGGCGTTCTCCCAGTCGCCATCTTCATCAGCGCACTATCAATCTTGTATCTTGCTTCTGAACTTGCACGGTTAGACGGCAAAAACTTGCCCATCATTTCAGGAATAACCCGTCATGCAGCTTCACAATCGGAACTTTACGGGTTCGCCGCTGCCCCCCTCTATTACGCCTTAGGCATCCTACTTACGCTGCTGATTTTTCCGTTTCCAGCAAGCGCCGCCGCAATCGCCATCTTCGCTTTAGGCGACAGCACAGCCTCAATTTTTGGCGGCTTAATCGGTAAACGCTTACCATTTAACAAGGGGAAAACTTTGGAGGGTTCGCTTTCAGGGTTTGTTTTCGCGTTTTTGGCTGGCTGCATTTTTGTTTCGCCGTGGATTGCAGCTGCTGGAGCAGCAATAGCCATGTTTATCGAGTATTTGCCTTTGCCGATTAACGATAACGTTGTGATTCCCGTCGTTACTGCGGCGGCGTTGACCTTGCTAATTTAACGGAACTATTGCAGTTAAGTAATCTTTAACGACCAACTTGTTGCCTTTCTTAATTACAGTGTGGCCTTCCTGCTCCAAAATCAGTTTCTGCCCTTCTGCTCCACCGGGATATTTTTCGTTGATTACTCCGCCAGTTTTTAGGGTGCGCCAGTAAGGAGTAATGTCCTTTGCGCCCTGCTGTTTTTGTTCTTCCGCTGCGTTTGCTGCTATCCAAGCGAAGATGCCGGTGGTTATTGGGCAACCGATGGTTGCGCCGTGTTTGGCTGCGAGGGCTTGACGTATTTCGTTAATTGTTGTTAGTTTGCCCTTGGGAACCATCCGCATGTACCCGTCAACCTCTATGGGAGCGGGGATTACTACGGTGCCTTCGCCCCAACGTTTACTGAGTTTGCCTTCGATAACTGAAATTTTTGGTCCGCCTTTACTGTTGTGCAGTTTTTCCTGCCAAGAAGTCTTCTTTTTTACCACTAAATCACCACGACCCAGTTGTTTGCAGGTTTCTAATCAGTTTTTCCTACTTTTTAAGTTTAGAATCGATAAGTGCCTGTTTTTGTTGGTGGCTGAGTTTTTTGATTTCCCTTTCACGCCGCATAGCCAAGCCCCTTGAATCGTGGGTTTCAACATAGGCGAGTTTTTGTGGTTTATGCGCTTTGGTGTATCTTGCGCCTTTTCCAGTTTCGTGCTGCCGCGTGCGTGCGTCTATGTCTTTAGTGTAACCCGTGTAGAAGCTGCCGTCACAACACAGCAGTATGTAAACGTAAAACGCCACGCCTATTCTGCTACTCCTCAAGTGGCATATATTCAAAAGCGATACCTTTTTGCATTGCCCTTTTCAGGTACATTTCAGGGTCAATCTCTTGAACACTTAAACGGTCAACATCAATAATTTGGATTTCATGCAAGTGAGCATTACGAATTTCCTCAACCGTCACAGGCGGCTTATTATAGTAAGCGTCCACAAGTTTTTTGATGCAAGCGATTTCGTCGTCTGTTCGGTTGCGTGGAGGCTTAGCAAGCGCAGGTGGAAACGGCAAAATATAATGCGGCGGAACCCCCAAAGCAAATTTGCCTGCGAAACTGCTGTAACGGATAATTTTGCTTGCCAACCGGGCGGACGTGTAAGTCATGGGTGCAAGGGCGTTTTCGGGTGGGATGAAGCCGGTTTCTATTTCGATGATTAGGTTGCCGTAACATTTTGTGCCGAATAAGTCGCAAGTTAAAAGCTCGTTAAGCGGATACTCAAGCTGTACCTCGTAATCACGTTGGATGAGGTATTTGGCGCAGACAAGCTCCATCACGGAATGGTTGATTTTTACAACGTTTTCTTTCTGCAGTTTGATAAGCCAGTCTTTTAGGCCAGTGATTTTGGTTATGGTGGATTCTGGCGTGTCAATTGTTAGTTTTGAAATTAACCTTAAAATGTCGGCTTCAAACTTTTGCCTGCCAGTGCCGCTCATCAGCCCGCAACCAACCAAGACTATGAAGGGACAACTGTTTGTTTAATCCTTCGGTCAAACCAGCACCGAGAAGCTGGGGTTAAGTACTGGTTTTCAACATACTAATGCGCTTGTTTTCAGTCAATAGCACCTACCCCCCTTAGTGATTTTGCGGTTTGCAAGGTGCAGGTAGAGCCTACCCCTATCGGAAAGACCTACCCCCTATAGGTTTCTGCATAGATATGATATTTGGAGCCTAATAGGTTGGTATGAAAAGTAAAGCAACGAAAAGCATTGAATAACGAAATTCGTTTGGGCAACTTGCATGGTCCATTCAAACGGATTTTCCGCCCAAACAGGCACACCCAGTCAGCCCATATAAGCAATTTTGGCATTCAAAAAACAGAAAAATAAAACCCAATCAAAAAAAGCTAAATCTCGCCAGTCTTCCGCAACTCATCATACTTAGCCGTAATAAGCATCCTAATCAACTCAGAATAATTCTTAATCCCATAATGCACCCTCAAAGCCTCAACCCGTTTTTCAAGCTCGCCCATTGTTGAGGGGGTTGAAGATTGCGGCGGCGTTAAAGCTTTTGGAATAACCGCGGCTATCGGGACAGAAAGGCAAATTTTACTACATAAAGTAATTGAGAAAAAAATTACTATTTTTTTAGTTTAAGTGATTAAATTTAGCCATTTATTAGTTTTTTGCGATAAAATTTATTAGGTTAGCGCTAACTCACTGCAATTTAGGTGAAAAATGGAAGACAAGAAAATCGTTTTTTCTATCTCAGGAGTCATGCTTTTGCTTTCAATATCAGTTTTAATTCCTTCAGCCACTGCTACGGGTTTATCAATGCAGTACGGTGCTTTAAACCTCAACTCTGAATATTATAGTCCTGATGAGCAAGAGATGGAGTCTAATGTATATGCCACAATCTATAACTATTATGATTGGTGGGGATGGGACGCACCACCAGTTAACTGCTACTGGTAATACACAAACGCAAGTATGGTATCCTATTTACTTGATTTGCAATCAACAGGCTATTATGCCGATTGGGTAGCAAATTGGTGGTTAGGAGACTTTCATCCAGGAACTGGCGACCCTGCACCCTATGGACACATGTGGTTTTATGGCATTCCCAATGGTCAGGACATACAAGATAATTTGGTATATACACAGACAACCAATGGAGGCACACAATCAAGTTATGAAACCTTTAACTTTATCTGGACATGTTCAAATGGTGGACGATACTGGACTGGACCTGGACTATATAACTATGTAAATGGAATAACACACTCGGATATTCCTGATACTTCGCCAACACCAACTATTGTCCCCGCGAATACTAACACCATGTACGGCTTTATAGATGACGACCCACCCTACGCTGAAGTGGGAATGCCTTTCGCATGGACGGGCCGCTCAGATTTGAGGTTAGACGGCTATATCAACCCCGATAACACTAACTACTGCTTCATTGGTTGGGAAGCACCATCACTCTTTATGCTAACGGAACTTCCAAATAGCAATCCTACAAAATACTCTTGGCAATTCGCAACTAGTTTCTACTATGAGGCTCTAACCAATGGTTACAATACAAGGCAAGCACTTGATGCTGCTTCAAATTACTGCTATAATTGTGATTTTGATCAAACCCCGTTATATTCTGGATATTGGAACCAAGCCTTCGATCACTGGTGGTTTTCAAGGATACGAGTATTAGGTAATGGCAACATATATCCAGCATAGCAATAGGAGGGAAAAAAATGAAAACAAAAAAGTATGTAATAACAGCTTTAGTAATTGCATCTCTTGCTATAACAACTATCAGTGCTATTGCCTCAGCAAATTCCACTCAATCCAACACTTCGGATCAAACAAAAGACTTCCTATCAAACGTACTTGGGCTTGACTTAACCAAATATTCATACACACTCACGCCCCAACAATCAAAGTACAATGATACGAAAACTACCCAGATACCAGACTACATACACACACCTAATGAAGATAGAGGCTATAAAGTCGAAGGACCACTTTACCGTTTCGTATATGACAATAACACGTTAGATGTCGTTAGCACTTTTTATAATGAGCAACTTGTTGTTGTGAATCTCTACAAAATCGATAATAATGCCTCCTACATTTACGCAAATAAACCAGGGAATAATTTGTGGGAACAAGCAAGCACCTTGTTAACCAGGTATTCAGAGTTCATGTCACAAAAAAGCGGTGCCGACACATCAGTTCTAATAGAAATGAAAAACATTCTAAACAGCATTAATGCTGAATTATCGACAGCCAATACTACTGTAGGTAACATTAACTTCCAAGTGTCAAAAAACGAAAATGATGTTACCAGACTTCAATGGATATACGTTGGTTACGATACAATAATGGACGTAAAAAGAGTTGAAATGATTTTCAATGACGACGATTTGCGAACTTTTCGAGATACTTGGAGCATTTACAAGGTAGATGGCCCAAACGTACTTTCTGCTGAGCAGGCAAGAGAGATAGCTTTAGATGCGGCTCACAACTTGCCTCTAAACGTATCTACATCTGATGGAAAAGTTGAAACAGTAAAGACGCCTGATTTATCCAACGCAAGTTATGATATGCGATTCAACATGGAACCATGCGAAGGCCCAGTCGCTAAAGAAATGTCTCTAGAACCATTGACTCTATACCCCGTCTGGCATTTCACCTTTTACTTCGACAAGATGATTGCAGGTGTTGAGGGTATTCAAGTCGGAATTTTAGGTGACACAGGCGCAATATATTTCACCACGATCTATGGTCATTTAGGCATTCCTTCAATTGCTACTAATACGCCAAACTCTGATGCAAACAACCCGTTAGGTTTCTCAACAATATTTGTAGTTGCCCTACTTCTAATACTGATTGTGAGTATTCCTGTTGTCCTATACCATAAGATTCATCGAAGAGGATAAATAATAAACCCAAACTTCCCCCATTTCTTATTTATCGAAAAAAGTTAAGTAATGCAAAATCTTTTTTTAATTTAATCGCACCTTTGAGTTTTATCTTTTTTGTCCGTGAGGGAATTCAAATGTTAAAAGCAAAAGAGAAAAATGGTTCGTCTTAAGGACACTAATTATCCTACACACCATCCGAATCGTTTTATGTCCGCAGGTGCTATCCGTTCCTTTTCTAAAAGGTCTTTTAGGCATACTGGGTCTGTTTCTAGTGGGTCGCCTGTGCATGCGTATGCTCTTCCTCTGCATCCTCCGCAGGTTTGGCGGTATTGGCAGTTGCCGCATTCTCCTTTTAGGTTGGCTCGGTTGCGAAGTTGTTGGAGGATGGGTGAGTTGTACCAGATGTCGCTTAGGCTTTGTTTTCTGATGTTCCCAACCGTGACGGGTAGGAATGTGCAGGGGTAGATGTCGCCGTTGGGGCGTAGGCTGAAGTAGTAGAGGCCTGCGTGGCATCCGACGTGGTTGTGTACCCAGAATTCTTTGAGGAGCAGG
>JAWRIR010000134.1:0-5923 GCA_040268405.1 Thermoproteota archaeon
AAGCCATCTTTTCAACTCAGAAAATTCTGAATTGCTTGTCCAAACGTGCAATTGTCATCATCGGCACCGCATTAAACATTAACAGAATAGATTTGTCTTCAGATATTTCAAGAATTAGCCTTAAACCATCAAGTCAGCAGAATCAATGCGTTGCCGTAAAATCCTTGACCTAGCCTCCGCAGAAACCCGCTTATCCGATTCAGGTAACTCCAAATCTCTGGCGCTTAAAGCCAAAATTTTTTTGACCATGGCCTGAGCAGCCCTCGCAACCTCTTCAACGTTGATTTTTCCGTTTTTAGAAACGCCTTCACAAGCGCATGAAAATGGAAAATTCAAATCCAGTTCAATTCTTTTTTGTGAATAATTATAGTCGGCTATAGTGAATGGTTCAAGCCTGCAAATAGTTGGTCGGGCTTCATGTATTTTGCATTTGTTATTTTCTAAAAACATGCATGAACCGTCTTTTTTGCGTTTAATCCAACGCAGTCCCGCTTCGTCGGGTTCGCTGAGGAAATTGCGGTATCCTTTTGCTTCGATTTGTTTCTGTTCGTTTAGGTCCACTTCTGGTGGCTGAATTTTACAGCAGACGCCACAGTTGTTGCATTTGAATCCTACAGAATCGGGAAAGAACACGTTTTCGAAGTTCAAGGTAAAAAGGAATTCTGGGTATTTGCTTATTTACGTTATGGCATAACTTTTCGTCTTTCTTATAACATTTAGTTATTGGCAAATGACTACTGCACAGCTTAATTATTGTATGTGGCGTATGTTGTTCTTTGGGCTTTTTAATGAGAATCTATCCAATTAGATCCTCAACTCCGCAACCTTCACCTGCTAAACGTGTATCCTCCAGAGGACTTCTCGTTGCAGTCGTTATTTTGATAATAATTGTTCCTGTAAGTTTTATCGCTGCACTAAACTACTTGACACAACCTTTCACAGGAAGTAACGTGTCAACTCCATGGTCGCCTTTTGGCTCAAGCTACCCGCAATACACGCTTTCTGAAGCAATATCTGCAGGCTACGTTGAAGCAAACATTACCGGCGTTAGCGGCTTAACCTTAGGTTTACCCACAAGTGGCGCTTGTTCTGGCGACGTAATAATTTTGCACATAACCCGCTTAACCAACGAAACTATCGAAATTATTCCGTTTCCAACTGGTACACTGTTGGTTCCTGACTCATCATCTGCACCAGACATGGCTGTTTTAAAACTGCAGGGCATAGAGGTGGGTGCAGGATACCACAAAATGCGCACTCAAATTATACTGGACACTTCTGAACCCGTCGAGTACCTATACAGCGCGTACTGCCTCGACATAACCAAAAACAACCCGAACGCTTCAACAGTCTTTACTCAAAGCGGAATGGCTGACGCTGATGTTATAAAAATCTTCAACGCAGTTGATGAACTTCCTTCAAGCACAACAACTATCACCGCAATACAAACTGCCGTCTTCGCCGTGACAAATAACGTTTCACCGAGTGAATTAGCTGCTAAATTTACCTCAAACACTACAGAAATTCAGAACGCAAAAACAATCCTTGAACAAGCAGGAATTGATACAACAACCCTAAAACTATACCAATAAACGTCCATAGATGTCTTCTTACTCAATTATAGAATCAAAGTGTACTTGTCAGTGTAATCTATATCTATGGTAGCGTTTCTAACTGTACAGTCAAGCAGGTGCCCTCCCGCTGTAAAATTTTCTGTAAGAAAATGCATGTGATAACCTGCAAAGTCTACGCCACTCAAGCTTTGGGGAAAATAAAAGCCTACAATCGTTCCTGAAACATTGGTTAAATCGAAAACTGTTTGCTGTTTAACGGCTTCAGAAAGTGGCGGGTAAGGCTGGGTTTGCGCTGGTACGCTTCTGGTTTTGGCGTAATCAAAGGTGCCTGTTACTTTTATGGCGTAGATTGCTTCTTCCTCAGGTAAGGCTTGGCTGATGATGCTTGTTAATTCTGAATAGTTTAAGTCGTTAACGTTTAGGGTTTTGTCTGCATCAAAAAACGTGACGGTTGCGTACGGGGTTAATGTTGAGGGGCTTATTTGTACGGGGTTTCCGTCAATTGGAACTTGATAGAAGACGCCGTCTAAGGCAATCATTTCCCCGTCTAAACCGTTAACTGTGCCTATGCCGAAATCGCCGTGTTTTGCCAGTTCACTAAAGCTTGTGGTGCCGTCATATTTTCCTGAAGAGAACGTATTAAACGCAGTAAGTTGAAACAAGATGTCCCTGTTTTCAGCGACAACGGTGTTTGCATGTGACATAGTAAATAGGTATAATCCTGCAAGCATGATAACCAAAATTGAACCTAACGCTGCTAAAGTTACAAGTCTGCCGTTCAACCGTTTCTCGCCAAGCCTTCTTTTGTGTGATGGGTTTATTTTTACTTTACTTATCAAGGCTTCTTAACCAGACTAAGTAAGGTTATGTCCTCGTGAGGAAGACGGTAAAACACGTCTCAGCGTAAAATGCAAGTCCAAACGTAAACACATTGTACCAACAAGACGCTTAAAAATAAAAAAATAAATTGATTGAAAGGCTCAAGCAGACTTCAGACCAGTTTAGCTAGTCTGTGTTTTGCTACCTTTTGCTTTTTTTGCCTTTCTTTTTGCATCTTTTTCTTTTTTAGTTAAGGGTTTACCTTGTTTGCTCGGCATGAATGGTCATCGATTTGAAGTTTATGACGATTATGCTTTTAATATCTTTCGAAAGATACAAGCGGGCAAACGGTGTTATGTGTACTCTCTAAAGGTGTGACCGCATTTGGTGCAACGCATAAACTGTGTTGATGCTTCGTCTCCGCCCCTTGTTTGGACCTGCCAAACGTAGCATTCGGTGTTTCCGCATTTTTCACATTTCATTTTTATGGTTGCCATGGTATTGATTTTTGATTCTTCCTCAGAAACAACAGTCATAAACGGTTGAGTGGTTTGTTGAATTACTTTGACTACTTTTGCTTGAGACCTGCTGCCGCTGGCTTGTTTGGTGTAGTCGCATTTTGAACAGGCGAGCACTACTTGCCCGTCAGCTCTTCGAGGTTCAAGGCGACAACCACAATTTGGACAAAATTCCATAACTTATAGAACCCTCTCTTACAATAGTTAATTTCAACATAGAAGCCAAAATAAGATATAAGCATTGTTTATTTTCCGCCTTAAAAATCTGGCAAACCCACAGGTTTTGTAGAAAAAACAAATTAACAAGCCACAGTTAAAAGGTAACAACCAACCTTTGGGGTTAGCGTCATGGGACACGAAGCCAATACTTCCACAAACGAATGGCAAAACGTTGAACATGCCTTATCTTACTTGGCAAGAGCAGACAAACTGCCTCACCGAACTGAAGCAGAAAAAGTGTTGCTGGAACAAATTCCCAAAAATGCCAAACGCGTGCTTGATTTAGGAACGGGCAACGGACGAATAATGTCTCTAATACGCTTAAGCAACGCTAACGTTGAAGGAATTGCGCTTGATTTTTCTGAGCCAATGCTTAAACAGGCAAGGAAGCAATTTGAAAAAGACTCAAAAATTGTGGTTTTTAAGCACGACTTAAGTGTTCCGTTGCCGAAGGATTTGGGTTATTTTGATGCTATAGTTTCAAGTTTGGCTATTCATCACTTGGAGCATCCACGGAAAAAAGCGCTTTACGCAGAGATTTTTGAAATGCTTAATTCGGGTGGTTTCTTTTGTAATTTGGAGCATGTTGCGCCGGCTTCTGAGAATTTGCATTTGAAGTTTCTTGAGGCGTCAGGTTTGTCTTTGGAGAATGAGGATCCGTCTAATAAGTTGCTTGATGTTGAGACCCAGCTTGGTTGGTTGAGGGAGATAGGGTTTGTTGACGTAGACTGTTACTGGAAATGGCTTGAAATTGCAGTGCTTGCTGGATTTAAGCCCTAAATATTAGCGTTAACACGGTTTTAAGCCTGAATTTCGTCAGAAAACGATAAATGGGTCAGAATGCAGATTTATTGTTGGAGGCTTTTTTTCAAATGTCATCTAGCAATGGGCAGTATGACATGAATCACTGGTTTTCAAGGTTAACTGCTTATATTATAGACGGCATCATAACAGGCATCATTGCAGCAGCAATATGGTTTCCATTAACCCTAATCAACGGCGTAGCGGGCTCCTACTTTGTTGAAAACTTGGCTTGGCTTGGCTTCTCCTTCATCTGGGGCATAATCCAAGTAGTCTATTTCACTGCTCTTGAAGCTCGTTGGGGCACATCAGTGGGCAAACGGTTTTTAGGTTTCCAAGTACAACAAACAAACGGCGCCCAATTAAACTTTGAAAAAGCACTAATCCGTAACATAAGCAAAATTTTCTGGCCCCTGCTGATACTTGACTGCCTTATCAGCGCTTTCAGCACGGGAGCAGACAAACGCCAAAAATTCAGTGACCGCATAGCCCAAACAACAGTAGTCTCAATAACGCACGCGTTCGTAACGCCGCCACCACTAAAAACATTACCCACCTAAAAAGGAAAAACAATTTTTTTCTTCTTTTTTCATCCTTGTTTTAACCTTTGAAATCCTAAGGGGGTAGGTGCTAATGGCTAATTTTCAAGCCAAAAGCATGTTAAAAAGATGTTTGCTTGTGGTTGTTTTGTCTTCTCTTTAACAAAACCGTTGTTACAACTACACTGCCCATTATTGCCAAAGCTGACGTGGTCAATATTTCTATTGAATATTGGTCCATTCTGAAAGTGTTGCTTGCTGTCAGGGTTGAGGTTGGCGTAGGCGAGGTCATGTTGATGCTTGGTTGCGGAGTTGGGGTGGGCGTAGTTGATGGTGTTGGAGTTGGGCGAGGGCTTGGTAGTGTTGCTACTGTTGACGGTTTAGGTGTGTTGCGGATAACTGGTTGCTCAATTGACGTTGAAGGCGTTGGTGCTGGCGGTGAATAGTTGATTCTGTAGGCTTCGCCTGGTTTAATACTGCCAAACACGAAACCGCTTCTGGGATGAGTTGTCAAAAAATTCCAGCGGTTATCTGCACTTGTTATTGTTTGTTCTTTTATTACTGCCCAATTTACGCCGTCACTGCTGGCGACTACACGAGAAACACCGTTAACGTTTTCTGCGCAGTTAGCAAAAACCAATGAATCCCCAATGTTGGTGGCGGAAATAAAGGGCATATACCCGTCGTTGGGCGGTGAATAAACGGTTTGCGTATCGAACTGGTTGTTTGAGCCGTCATCATAAAACCTTTGAATTGTGCAGAGCCTGTTGGGATAGTCTTGACCGATGTACACGTAGTTGCCGCTAAAAGTCATCGCTAAATAAACTGTGCCAACGTTGTCGTTTCTTTTTACTACAAGGCTCCAGCTTGCGCCGCCGTCTTTGCTTCGCAGGATTCTTGCAGCGTCTGGCGTGTTGCCTTCACCGATGATAACATAGAGGTACTGGTTGTATGGGTTGAAATTGATTGTGTGAAAATGGAAAACGCCAAAGTTGCCCACACGCACCCAGTTTGTTCCTCCGTCTAAACTTTTTAGTAAGTAAGGCGTGGCTCTGCCGCTGGTATATGTAACTGTGTACAGGGCGCCGGCGTTGTCTTCGGTCATTGAAACGTAAAACGACTCATTAGTTGTTCCATTGGCTTTGAGCACCTGTGTGAAAGACGTGCCTCCATCAGTTGAACGGAAAAGCCCCCCTGTGCCGCCTGCACTGACAAAAATGTAGTTTCGTGAATCTACAAAAACTGTCCAAACCACTCCACTGTAAGAATTTCCTGCTTCAAGGTTTCCAGGCATACGGTAAACCAGTTGGAAGCTGCCGCCGTTATCGGTGCTTTTCCATACGCCAAAGTTTTTGTCTCCAGCCCAAAGCACGCCTTTAGAGTCAACGTCGTTGGCTGTGAAGCTGCAGTTGGATAAAGGGATTACTTGAAGTTCTGCTGACGCTAAAGGCAT
>JAWRIR010000135.1:0-15343 GCA_040268405.1 Thermoproteota archaeon
GGGCTTCTGTAAACCAGGTGAAAGCGGCAAACTGGTTGAAAAAAATGAAACTCGCCTCGGCGGACGCATTCCAGTTAATACGAGCGGCGGCTTAAAAGCTAAAGGTCACCCAGTCGGCGCAACAGGCACCGCCCAAGCATACGAAGTCTATCTGCAGCTTACAGGTCAAGCTGAACGGCGGCAGGTTAAGGATGCCAAAATAGGGTTAACCCACAACGTTGGTGGTTCAGGCGCAACAGCGGCAGTTCACATTTACAGGAGTGCACAATAAATGAGTACACAAGAACCATTCACTATTGAGCAATTCTACAAGTTCCTCTTAGAAGGCAAATTGATGGCTGGTAAATGCCTCAAATGCGGCAAAATTCACTTGCCACCACGCCCACTTTGCGACAACTGCTATAGCACTGACTTTGAATGGATGCAGGTTTCAGGTAAAGGCAAACTATTAACCTACACAGTAATCCACATAGCCCCCGCAGCATTCCAAAACTTAGCACCTTACGCAATAGGCATCATCGAATTAGACGGCGGCTTAAAAATCCCTGGCATGATACAGGCTATACCGCAGGAACAACTCAAAATCGGCATGACCCTGACAGTGGACTTTAGCACGTGCAGTACACCACAGAATTGGCCACAATGGCCCAAATACTGCTTAAAACCATAATTTCTCTTCTTTTCTTATTTTTTGATAATAGATTTATTTGATAATTATGTAGCTCATGGTAGGCTTTGAAATGACCGAAAAACCTAAGGTATGCCTTGTTTCTTGTAGTGTCCTTAAACCTGAACTTCAATGTCTCGTCAAAGAAGGCAAACTTCCAGGTGTTGACCTTGTTTTCGTTAGCAAAAACTTCCACGTCGACTACAAGCTTGTAGAGCAGAATGTGCGCAAAGTTTTGGAGCACACTTTAAAACGTTACTCTGACAGGGTTGTGCTTGTCTATGGCGACCTCTGCATGGGACAAGACAACGAAATGAAACGACTTGCAGACGAATACGGCGTAACCAAAATTGACGCTTTAAACTGTATCGACTGCCAGCTTGGAGGAAAAGGAAAATCTGAAGAGGCTGACCCTACCCACAGGTGGATGTTTATGGGTCCCGGCATGATTGACTTCTTTAGAGACATGAGACCGCAACTGCTTAAGCAGGGTCTGGATGAAAATGCTATCCAGAAAATGTTCAGCGGTGTTGAAGGCTTTGTGATTTTGGACACTGTTGATAACGCTGAAGAGTGCAGGTGTGACCTTGAAAAGTTGGGTTTAGGTGTTAAGATTCTTGAAACTCGCAAAATCGGCGCAGAAAACGTTCAACTCGTGGTTTTGGAAGCTATCGAAAAGTCTGACGCAAAACCCAGAGGCTCCTGCCAAAAACAGTGACCAACACTTAAACCTTAATATATACTAAACACCGGTTTTCTCATCCAAAACAATTGCCATATGTTGTCATTTTTGCGTTTTTTTATGACTTTTTATCTATTTTGCTCTACAAATTTGAAATTAAACAGCCAATACGGAATTTTTTAAACAAACCTCTAAAGTCCACGCAAGCTTTTGGATGGCGCAAATAGCCCCTTTTAGCTTTCCCACTAAACCAGCCTAACCGTAAGTATTAAAGAAGTAAAAACACAATAATCAAACAAAACGCTTGTTCAAGGGTGGACTCATTGGCACAACTAAACTCTTCTCCTTCAATGCGCCGTGTTGAAGATTGGAAATCACGTTTAATCGATTTAACACGCAGAAACAACTTGCTTTATTTCCACGCAACCAGACGCGGAAACCTTCCAATAAACAAACCAGACGCAGAAACCATATTCAAAGAGTTGGTCATTAAAAAGAAGCATCTTGAATTTTGGATGCCCCCCGAAGAGGAAGAAAACCAAAATGGCGCCCAAACTGATTCTGTTGAAGAACCCAAAAAGCCAGGTCCACATCAACTTGTTAACGAAAACCTAAAACGCGCTGACCTTGAACGTATCCTAAAAAACCTTCAAAGACGTTCCCTACTTGATTACCGCGAAAGAGGCGTAAGAATTCTTTATGCCGCTTTTGGCAGGCTAAACTGGGTAGACAGCGAAACCAAAGAAAACGTGCATTCACCACTGGTTTTGGTGCCGCTAGAGTTAGCACGGGAAACAATTCGTAAACCTTTCGAAGTGTATGTGCCCCCAGTTGAAGACGAGGCCATTGTAAACCCTGCATTGCAAGTAAAACTTAAGGCAGAGTTCAAAATTGATTTGCCTGCTGCCCCCGAAGACTGGGAAACACAAACTCTTGCAGACTACTTTAACGCTGTAGTTCAGGCAGTTGCCCAAATGGGTTGGACAGTTGAATCCACTGTAGATTTAGGCTTATTCTCATTCCATAAACTTGTCATTTACAAAGACCTTGAATCAAACGCTGACCTCGTTACTCAGCACCCAATAATTAGAGCAATTGTAGGAATTAAAGACGAAAAACTCGTACTTGACCAGCTTCCAGACGAAAAAGACGTAGACAAAATCCAACAGCCCGAAAAAACCTACCAAGTTCTCGACGCCGACAGTAGCCAACGCGTAAGCATCGAATACGCGCTTCGTGGCCAAAGTTTCGTAATGCAGGGACCACCGGGCACTGGAAAAAGCCAAACAATCGCAAACATAATCGCGGAATGCATCGCTCACGGTAAAAGTGTGCTTTTTGTAAGTGACAAAATGGCTGCCCTTGAAGTTGTATACAAGCGGCTTAGTGAGGTTGGGTTGGCGCATTTCTGTTTGGAACTTCACAGCAGCAAAGCTAACAAGCAGGAAGTTGTTGCCGAACTGAAACGTAGTCTTGATGAGCATCTTGTTCCCCGTAAGCTGCCCTCAGCACACGAATTTGAAACAATGAAGACTTACAGGGACAACCTAAACGGCTACGTAACCGCATTACATGAAAAACGCCAGTACATGCAAAAAAGCGCTTATGACGCGTTGAGTATTATTGCCAGTCTTGAACGGGTTCCATATGTTGCGGTAGGCTTAACGGGTCTTAGTACTTTAACTCCTCAAAAAATAAGTGAACTTGAAGGCTTAACCTCAGAGTTGAGCAAGGTTTGGCAAGTGGTTGAAGAACCTGATTTTCCGTGGGCAGGTTACCGTGCCAGCATCTACAACCTTGAAGTACGCTCCGAACTGTTAACCACAATTGAAATATTAGCCCAAACCATCGAAGACTTACAATTGGAAAGCGCCAATTTTTCAGGACAACTCGGATTAAGCCCCCCTGCAAGTCTTGAACGCGTAAAATGGTTAGTCAGCATCGGCAGACTGCTCTATGAAAGCCCCAAACCCGAGGCCCAATGGTTAACCAACCCAGACGTTGATACATTAATCGTTGAAGCCAAAGGATACAATGAAACCTGTCAATGGATTAAAACAACAAGAACAAGCCTACTTGAACGCTACAACACTACATTGTTTGACCTTGCTTTTGACAGGTCAAGCGAACTAAAAAAGAACCTGCTCATACTGGAAAAACTGTTCCCAACGGTAGATATGCAAGAAGCCGAATTCTTGGGCAAACAAGAAAAATTATTAACATACATAAAAGCCACTCAGCAGGCAGCAAGGAAGTGGAGCGAAAACGCAAAGGCTCTATCAGAAATTTTTGGGCTGCCAACTGATAATTTGAGTCTGCAAAGTGCTCGGCAATTATCTAAGATGGCGCTTTACTGTTTTGCTGAAGACAAACCTGAGCCGCACTGGCTTGATGGTAATGTTTTCCTGCAAGTCCAAAACGCGGTGGCTAAAGCCAAAGATGCCTACCAGCAACACAACTTGCTAAAGGAAAGATTGCGAAAATCCTACACTTCTGGCCTTTACGAGTTGGATCTTGATGAATTAATCACCCGCTACAATGGTAGTTATCAAGGCTTCACCAGAGTATTCAGTTCAAGCTTTAGTCGTGATCAAAAAGCAATCGCAAAAGTTAGCGTTGACGGAAAAGTTCCCAAAACCATACTAGGCGACTTAATTGACGCCCGAAAAGTCAAAGCATTGCACACAGAGCTTGAGGCTCAAGCAGATAACCTCAAAGTTCTGCTGGGGCGTTTCTATCAAGGTTATGACACTGATTTCTTGCGGGTTGAAAAATCTATAGGTTGCCTCTGTGAGCTTAAAACAGTTACATGGGCAAACCCGTTGCCTGAAAACTTGGTTAAACTGGTCACAAGCACCTCAAGTCCTTCGCCAATGATTAAGCATTTAGGCGGTGAACTGCAGGATTCAATAACTAAATGGGAACAACAAGCCAAAGACGTCTCGGAACTAATCCCTGAAAACTTGCCATACTCCAACCTGCCATTAACCCACACATCACTTGCGCAAGTTGAAGAATGGACAACTGACGCCGAAAAACAGCTTGCACCATTAAACATGATAACCAAAGAAACCCTGTCCACTGCAAAAACTGCACCCAAAACCTACAAGCAACTCCTTGAAGACCTCGCAAACGCTGAAGAAGTGCGTAGAAAAGAAGCAGCAATTGCAGGCGAAAAATTCCAGCTCCAAATCAAGTACGGTGCACGCTTTAACGAGCTTGAAACCAACTGGCTAGACATAATTTCTGTACTGGAATGGGTAAAACGTGTCCAAGCAGCGTTCGGCGACGTGGTGGTTCCAGAAACCTTTGCCGTAATTGCAGCAGCTGGGTCTTCCAGAGCGCCTTCAGACGCCAAGTTGGCACGATTTTACGAGAATGCTTTGCAGTCAATAGCTGCTTTTGAAGCCCGATTTGAAACTGAACTAAAATATCAAAACCAGAAACTCCGCAACTTAGACCTTCACGTGATTTATGAGCGGCTAAAGGTGTTGCGTGAACGTGTTGACGAACTGCAGGTTTGGATTGACTTCAAAGACCTCCGAAACCGTTTCTCACTTCGAGGTTTAGGCGGATTCTTCGAAAGGCTGGTTGAACAGAAAACGCCGCACAGCCAGTTGATTGATGTTTTCCGTAGAGGCACTTATCAGGAATGGATAAACAACCTTTACACTGAAGACCCACGTCTTGGCAGGTTCCGTCGTGAAAACCATGAACAATTAATCAGTGACTTCAAGAAGCTTGACAAAGAACTCATCCATTTAACCTCCAGCATGGTTATCGAAGCTGCTAACAGCCGAAAACCCCAAGACATCCTAATCCAAGCAAACGACTCCGAAGCCGCAATCCTCATGAAAGAAGCAGCCAAAAAACGCCGCCTCATGCCCATCCGCACACTTCTACAAAAAATACCCAACCTCCTCGTCAAACTGAAACCCTGCCTACTCATGAGTCCAATCAGCGTAAGCCAATTCCTCTCCCCAGAAACAGCAAAGTTTGACCTTGTACTGTTTGATGAAGCTTCACAAATCGTGCCAGAAGACGCCATAGGCTCCATCTACAGAGGCAAAACCCTTGTAGTCGCAGGCGATAACAAACAGTTACCCCCAACCAGCTTTTTCCAAAAATCCCTCATCGACGACCTTGACTGGGACCAAATAAACGATGAAGACTTCGAAGTCTTTGACAGCATACTTGACGAATGCCTCGGCATCGGCTTACCCGTCAAAACCCTAAGGTGGCACTACCGCAGCAAGCACGAAGACCTAATCGCCTTCTCAAACCACCAATTCTACGATGACACACTCATCACTTTCCCATCAGCCAACGCCCGACACGACAGTTTAGGCGTAAAAATGGTCTACGTCCCGAATGGCCTCTACGACCGCGGCGGAAAACGCGACAACCAAGTAGAAGCCGAAAAAATCGCAACCCTTGTCTTTGAACACTTCACCAATTACCCCAAGAAAACCCTCGGTGTCGTCACATTCAGCATTGCGCAGATGGAAGCAATTGAAGAAGCAATCGACCGCCGCTTAAAAGAACAACCTGAATTTGACCAGTTCTTCAAAGAAGACCGTCTTGAAGGCTTCTTCATTAAAAACCTTGAAAACGTACAAGGCGACGAACGCGACGTCATATTCTTCAGCGTTGGTTACGGTTACGACCAAAACGGGCAAATGGCAATGAATTTCGGTCCATTAAACAAGCCCGGAGGAGAACGCCGCTTAAACGTTGCCGTAACCCGTGCACGCGAAAAAGTTGTCATAGTATCATCAATCAAAGCTGCAGACATTGATTCCGAAGCTAAAGCACAAGGCGTCCAAACCCTCCGTAACTACCTTCAATACGCCGAAAAAGGGCCAGAAATCCTTGATACACCTCACAAGAAAACAGGCGTTTATGAGTCACCACTCGATGAAGACATTGCTTCTGAAATCCAAAAACTAGGTTATGAGGTTGTTTCTCAAGTGGGTTGCAGCGGCTACAAGATTGACATAGGCGTTATTGACCCAGTTAATCCCGGCTGCTACCTGTTGGGGGTAGAATGTGACGGAACAACCTATAAGGCAAGTAACAGCGCCCGAGACCGCGACCGTCTTCGTGAACAAGTGCTAAAAGATTTAGGTTGGCGTATTCACCGTGTGTGGTCTCCCTCTTGGGTTGCACGCCGCGACTCCGAAGTTAAAAGGTTAAAAGAGGCCCTTGAGCAAGCCCAGAAACTACAGCTTGACAAGGAAGTGCTTAAACCCGCTGTTGACGCAAAAGAAGACGGTCTTGTCGAGGCTGAAGTACGCAAAGTCAAGTTCGCAGGCATAGAAAAAATCGGTGCCCCCTACAAGATTTACCCACTAAAAGCCGCCTTTAGCCCCTACATTAAAGTGCAAACAGAAAAATCCACTCACACTTCCAAACAGAAAAACGAGTTCCATTACCCCGAAAATCGTGAAATCCAAACAAAACTACTAGGCGAACTCGTAGAAAAAGAAGGGCCAATCCACGTTGACTACGCCGTTGAACGCCTTGCGGAAGCTTGGGGAATCAAACGTGTAACACCAAAAATCAGCCACGCCGTACAAGAAGCACTCAACAACCTGCTTAGAGACCAAAAAGTCACAATCAAAGGCAGCTTCCTTTGGCCGCCAACCCTTAAAGACGTGCAAATCCGCATACCCGTAGAAGGCATACCTGAAACCAAACGTAAACTCGAACACATTCCACCTGAAGAAGTTGAAGCCGCCATGAAACTAATCGCTCAATATGCACTTGGGATTAGTGATGAGTCTTTGGTTGCTGAAACCGCTAAAGTCTTCGGCTTAAACCATTCAACAGACAAATCAAAAGAATACTTCAACGAAATCCTAAAACGTCTCATACGGGAAAGAAAACTCGCCAGTAAAGACGGCGTAATAACGTTAGCTTAGTTTTCCTTCTTTTCCTTATTCATTTTTTGTACTAAAATCGGTAAATCAGAAATTGCTGTTATGATATAGTTTGCTCCGTTGCTTGTTAACTGCTCCATTTTTGCTGTTCCTGTGGGGATGCCGACTGCGACGGCTTTGATGTCTTTGGCGCTTTGCATGTCAACAATGCTGTCACCGACAACTACGGTTGCGTCTGGTTTTGTTTGTAGTGCTTTTAGGGCGGTTTCAAAATGTTCCGGGTTAGGTTTAACGCGTTTGACTTTGTCTCTTGGAATAACCGCGTCAAAGTAGTCTGCAATTTGGAATCTCTGCAAAATGTTGTTGGTGGCTTTTTGACTGTTTATAGTGCATAAACCCATCTTTATGTTCATCTGCTTGAGAGTTTTCAACGCGTCAAAGGCGCCGGGCATCAGGCCTGTGGAAGCTGCTGCTTCAACTTCAAACTTTTCAGCAATCGCTAAAGCTTCTTTTTGGACTTCAACAAACGCTTCGTCGGTTTTGGTGGCGTTTCTGAAGAAGATTTCTGCTTTGCCTAACATTTCAAAGATGCTTTCTTTAGGTGAGATAACGGATGCTGGTACGCCTCTTGTTGTCAAAAAGTTTCTTACTTCTACTCGTAGGGTTTTGTAGTCAATGTTAAAGCTGGTTAAGGTTCCGTCTAAATCGAATATTACTGCTTCAATGGTCATTACAGTTGAGGCTCCGTTATGGTTTAGTTATTGGGTTTTCGGGTTTAGAGTTTCTCTAACAAAAATATACTTTGTGGTAAATGAATTGAGTGCTTATAGTGGTTTTTCAACATTTAATGATTTGAAAAGCAGTCATTAGCATCTACCCCCTTTAGTGAATTGTAATGTTGAGGCAAAAGCGTTAGGTAGAGCCTACCCCTATCGGAAAGACCTACCCCCTATAGGTTCCAGCATATAGTTTCTATTAGGATCCTAATAGGTTGATATGAAAAATAAAGCACTGAACAGCAATAACAGCACCTTACACGCATTAGCCCTTGTTTTTCGTAGGTTTCATTGAAATGGTGAATTGTGAAAATAACGTGTATTAGGTGGTTGTGTTTATGGTTTTGCGGCAAACTAATAACCTGTTTGGCGTAATAGAAGTTGATGTTTGATGAATTTGGATGATTATAGCAAAGAAAAGCTTTGGCAGCTTCTCATGGAAACCGCACGTGCCTCGGTAATGTATCCTACCCATAAAGCTTACACGCGAGAAAAAGTGCTCCCAGAAAAACCAGCCATTACGCCTGAAGAGCTTGCTCAACTGCTTAACATGCCGCTTGGCGAGGCGCTGGTGATTTTGGGCGAGTTAGCGGATGAACATAAAGTTTCAACTTAAAAACTTAATATTATATTTTTTTGGGCAATTTTTGGTTAACCTTTATTTTTTGCGACTGCCAACACTTAACTGGAATGCTTGTCGACAAAAAACCTGAGCTTTCCTACAAAGTTTCAGTACATTGCAATAACAAGTTAGTTCTTGAACAAGAAGGAGCAAAAATCCTCGAAACCATAGACAAAACCTGTTCCATTTTGGAAACCGCCAAAACTCTTGATGTGTCTTACCGTTATGTGTGGAATTACATTCGCCGCATGCAAGTCTTGTTAGGTGAGCCAGTTGTTGAAACCTTTAAAGGTGGAAAAGACGGTGGTGGAGGAGCAAAAGTAACTAAGCGGGGTAACGCTCTTCTAACTGAGTACCGTCAAGCTGAACGATACCTCAATGCTGTTTTGTATGCTTCAAAAGATGTGGAGGTGGAATTAGTGAAACTAAGTGCAAGAAATCAATTTAAGGGAAAAGTAGTTGCAGTTGAAGAAGGTATGATAACTGCAAAAGTCACTGTTGAAGTTCAAATGCCTGTGAAAGTGACGGCAGTTATAACAAAAGATTCTGTTGAAGAATTAGGCATAAAAGTAGGTGACGAAGTCGCGGCAATCGTCAAATCTACAGAAATAATGATTGCTAAATAGGCAAAAAGCCTACTTGCTTTTTATTTGTTTTATTCTACTACGTAGCGGTAAGTTACGTGTTCGCCGGCTGTTGTGCTTCTTCTTGTAATTTTTAGCACGTCGCCTGGTTTTGCTCCGATAACTTTGACTGCTGGGTCGCCTGACCTGATTTGTGGCATCTGGAAAGGCTTTACCTTGAATTGTGCCAGTAGTTGGTTCTTTTCTTTTTCGCTCAGTATTTCGTGGAATGGTACTAAGCCGTGTTCGAAAATGTCAAACACTGGGAATGATTTTGGTAAAAGCTCAACGTTCTTCTTTTTTGCGCCCAATTTGACTGCGTGGGTGTAGCGTCCTTCGGTTACGACGATGGCGCGTTCGAGCTCTTTTTCTTTCATGATTTTGTACAGGTTGTTCATGGCGGCTATACCGACGGTTGCTTCGCCAAGTATACACCAGACAATTGCGCGTTCTTTGTCTTGTGGAATATCAATAATGTACGCGTAAGCGCCTTCAAACGGCTCTTTCTCTACAAGCTTGTACTTTCTTAGTTTAATGAGAACTTCCGCTTTACGTTCTTCAATTGTTAGGACTTTAGTGCTCAAACACAAACCCTCAAAGATGAAATACTCGAACTTTAAAACAAACATTTGCCCTTAAACTTTATGGTTAAAATAACACTGTAAATTGGATAAAAACGTGAAAGGGCAAGGTTTTATGTTCTTCGCTTGCTGAATAAATTTTTTGAAAAAAGAGTTTTAATCGTGTCCTGTTCCAGTGAGTAAAATTTTTTAGTTTCCCATCGGAGGCTTCAAAAACGCTTATGTATCAACCGTTTTGTTGGTTTTTACGCAGAAACATTAATACCATACTTCAACCAAATATTTTGTTAATACAAGTAAGCTGTTTCTCTATAGTCCAAAAAACTAACGTTACACGCCAAATTGTATGCAACCAAAAAATCAAGGAGGATACATAATGGAAAATTTAGCATCGATACTATTCCGTTGCCCTCAATGCCGTGAAAGCTTCGAGTTCGACCAAGTTGGCGAATACGAGTTTGTTCCCTGTCCAATCTGCGGAACCAACTGCATCACAGTCAAAAAAGGCAACAAGCTGACGCTACAAACTTTTAGCGAAAGCCAAAAAAGCCAAGAACCCGCAATTTTGGCCTAAACAGCTACGCCCTTTTTTGGGCAACAACAATTTTGTTTTTAACCCTATTTTTTAGTAGTGAACAGTCTGCCTTCTAGAGCATAAATTCAAAATAAGGCAGCCTACACTATCCACAAGAGGAACATTAGACTTTGAGCACACAGCAAGTAACTTGGGATTTAACTGAACTCTTTTCTGACATAAACGACCCAAAAATCAGTCAAGCAATCACACAAGCCACCGAGATGGCAACAGTTTTCGAAAAAAAGTACCGAGGAAAAATCCTAAGCCTAACTCCTGAAGGACTGCTTAGTTGTCTTCGGGAAATAGAGGATTTTAACAAAAAATTCAGCAACGTCGGCCTTTATGCTGGACTCGCGTTTGCAGCCAACATGACTCTGCCTGAAACACAGGCATTAAACGATAAAATTAACAAGTTAGACGCCCAAATCAGCAAGCAGCTTGCTTTTTACAAGCTTGAATTAGGTGCACTATTGAAAAGTAAGCCTGATTTAATTAATGACCCCGTTTTAGCTAACTACCGGCACATGTTGGAACGGGTTTACCGCCGTGTCGAACACCAGCTTTCCGAGGTTGAGGAGCAGCTGATTATTGAGAAGGACCAGTTCGGCGTTAACGCTTGGGAAGAACTGCAAAGCAAATGGCTTAACACCCGCACCTTCGAAGTTACAGTGCTGGGCGAAAAGAAATCACTCAGCTACGGCGAAGCCAACGGGTTACTGCCTCATCCTGACCGTGCCACACGCGAATCCGCCAACAAGTCAATTTACGGTCTGCTCGGCAAGGACGGTGAGGTCTTTTCAGCGGCGCTCCGCAGCATATGTAACGATTGGGTGACAGTTTCTAAACGCAGAAAATATGCGACACCAATGGAATCCAGCCTAATCAACAATGACACTGAACAAACAATAATTGAAAACTTGCTTACCAGCATTGAAGAAGGCTCAAAAACCTACCGTTGTTACCTAAAAATGAAAGCTAAACTCATGAACCTGCCAGTTTTAGGAAACCACGACATCATCGCGCCCCTGCCAGATTCACCCGAAATGAAATTCACATACGAGCAAGCCCGCGACCTAATCATCCGCGCCTATAGCCGCTTTGACCCAGACTATGCGGAAGCAGTCAAGGAAATGTTTGCAAAACGCCACATCGACGCCACACCACGTTTCGGTAAAAGAAACGGTGCTTTCTGTGCAAACTTTTACAACGGCAAATCAGCTTACATACTGCAAAGCTACAATGGCACTCTAAGCGACGTCTTCACTTTGGCTCACGAGTTGGGACACGCAACACATGACTGGTACATGGCACGCAACCAAACACCCCTAAACACCAATGTACCCTCAATCGTTGCAGAAACAGCATCCATATTTGGCGAGTTGCTTCTAACTGACCTGCTTTTGGCTGAAGCAAAATCTGATGCAGAACGCAAAGCCGTTCTATGCTTAGTTTTGGATGAAGTAGGCATGACAGCATTCCAAGTGACCGCACGTGTTTGGTTTGAACAGGCACTTTACCGTTCCGTTGAGCAGGACGAATTCTTAGACTACAAGACCATATGCAACCACTGGACAAAAGCTCGAGACCGAATCTTCGGCGACGCAGTCAGTTGGTTCCCTGAAATGGAGGCAGAATGGACTATGAAGCCGCATTATTACATGGCAAACTATCGTTTCTACAATTACCCATACGTGTACGCGCAAATGTTCGTGTACTCACTGTATGAACGGTACTTGGCAGAGGGTAAAGCGTTTGTGCCAAAACTCAAAGCGGCACTTTCAGCTGGAAGCAGCCTGTCACCGTTAGACATTGGAAAAACTGTCGGTTTAAACCCTAAGTCTCCGGACTTTTGGCAGGGTGGCTTAAAAGTGTTCGAACGCTTCATCGCTGACTTAGAAAAACTGGTATAGGCGGTGAAGCCTTTACTGCTTTTTTCCACACCGCACGCAGTATTCCGCGTCTAAACTGTTTGGTGCACCACAGTGGATGCAGTATTTTATTTGTCCAGTGGTGCCGCCAGAAGTGGTTGGTGACATGATTATCGGTGTTGATGGTGGCGTTATGTTGAAGAATGCTTTTGCCAGTACTGCCCAAGCAACAGACTGAACCAGTCCGCTGGGGACAAAAACTAAACTGTACAGGTCCAGAGACACTGTATTCATTGAAGCCCATACTGCAAGCCCTACTCCAGCAACAATCTGCACTAAGGCACCAACCAAGAATATTTTTCCAGCGTTGTTGAATGTGTGGTCTTGTGTTTTTCTGCCTAGTATTCTTAATGCTTGAACCATGAACACTAAGTAAAGTAGGCTTACTAAACCGAAGATTGGTACAAACGGGGATACAGATCCCAAAAGGTAAGAAGGTATCTCTGATGGCGAAATTGATACGGAAATTCTTGAAAGGTCTGCAAGGGAAAATGCAAGCATTGTTATTGAGGCGATTACGCCTGCGATAATGTTCAGGATTATTCCGTAGAGGATGTAATGAAAAATTTTATGTTCATTGTACTCTCGTGAGAAATTGAACATAGCTACTAAGAACAGTACGAACCCTATCAGGGATAACAAACTAATTAAGGCGCCTGTTGAAGAAAGCACTGAATTGAGCGCTGCAGAGTTCGGCGAAAGATAACTGATAATTGTAAAAACGCTGGTTACCGCGCTAAGTGCAACTAAAGTGGCTCCTGCGCCACCAAGAGTTCTGCCAGATTGAATACTCATTTTAACCGTTGACTACTATTAGGCGCTAAATTGATAAGTTTTCCGCAAAAAACTACAAACCCCTGCGGAAAGTATTGTCAAGTTTGATCTTTTAGTGCCTTCTTAGAACACGTTTCACATAAACCGTAAACATCTACTCTTACGGTATCTGCCAAAAATTTAGTTTCCAATATGACTGTTTTTAAGTGCGTTTTTAAGTCTGGATGCGAAAAGTCTTGGATTTTTCCACATCTGGTACAGAATAGGTTCACGTGTGGTGCTGTGTTGGGGTCGAATCTAGTTTCCCCTCGTGGCATGTTTAGTTCTTGGATTAACTGGTTTTCTTTTAGGATGTGTAGTGTTTTGTAGACTGTGGCTAAACTTACCGTTGGGTGAGTTTTCTTTACGTCTTTGTAGATTTTTTCAACGCTAGGATGTTCTTTGCTGCCTAAAGCAATCCTGCATACAGCTATTCGTTGTGGTGTAGCTTTGTAACCTTTGCTGCGAAGTGCTTGAATAATTACAGCCTCATTTTTGTCGCCGTTCAGCATGGCTGTATTAGGTAATAATAATTCTTAAATAATGTTTTTAATTTTTACTTAACTTGCAATTTTGAATAGGTGAAATATATGGCAGAAATTCAAAGAGAAGAGCCAACAACTTTTCCCGTATTGGGACAAAAAGCTCCAGATTTTGAGGCATTGACAACTCAAGGAACCCTTAGACTTTCTGATTACAAAGGCACATGGCTTATTTTGTTTTCACACCCAGCCGACTTCACGCCAGTGTGCACAACAGAATTCATAGCATTCTCAGAAATCTATGAAGAACTCAAAAAACGAAATACCGAACTACTGGGCTTAAGTGTCGACAGTGTATCCTCACACATTGCTTGGATAAGAAATGTGGAAGAAAAAATGGACGTAAAAATTTCCTTCCCAATCATAGCCGACTTAAACAAGGAAGTAGCCAAAAAATTCGGAATGCTGCACCCAGAACAAAGCAAAACCGAAACCGTCCGCTGCGTCTTCATCATTGACCCCGAAAGCAAAATCCGCACAATGCTTTATTACCCAATGTCAACAGGCAGAAACATGCAAGAAATCCTCCGAATAATCGACGCTTTGCAAACAACCGACAAATACAAAGTAGCCACACCAGCTAACTGGAAACCAGGCGAATCTGTTGTAGTTCCACCACCAGCAACCATTGAGCAAGTTGATGAACGCCTTAAAGCAGGCTACGAATGCAAAGACTGGTACCTCTGCAAGAAAAAACTACCGAGCTGAGCAGCAATGCCGTGCGTTTCTCCTGACGGAAAACCAACAGAAACTGGACTTAACACGTTAAAAGCGTTAAAAGACGGCAGTTTGTCTCCTGAAGAAGTTTCAGGCAAGACAGGTCAACCCCTTTTCCGTGTTAGAAGCGGTCTTAGAGACCTCAAAAACGCTGGGTTCGTAGAGGAAGACGGCGAAAAATACGTTTTAACCTTAAACGGCAAAGCAATAATCCAGTAAGCAATGGACGATTTGGTCGCCCATTTTCCTTTTTAGTTTTTTGACTTTTGGTTTTTAAAAGGGTTTTTTGTGCGTACTTTTTTGTTTTTACACAGTTTTTTATTTGGTATCTTTAGAAATACTGTATTTATGTTCGACAGGATAGGTGTTAACGGTTCAGACGGCGGGTTCAGCGTTGTTTCTTGGGGTGTACTTGTTTCTGTGGTAGCTGTGCTTGTTATGGTTGCGTTAACATTGTTTATGGGCAATAATCTTACGTCTATGTCGGTAACGCTGATTAGCGGCGTGCTTGTCGTTATAGCTGTAGTAATGCTTACACAAGTCATAAAGAAAGCATTCACAAGTCTCTAAGTTTTAGGTGCTGCTGCCGATTCGAAGTTTGTCCACTTTTGTCCGGTCAGGAATCTCCACCATTATTGACTTGTTAAGGGCGTCTCTGCCATAGTTCACTTTGACTTTATCCAGTTTTGCGTCAGAATAAAACGCGGTTAACTGCGCCGCTGTCTGAATTGCTTTCTTAGTTTTAACACCCTGCAAAATAGTAATTGGACCGACAATGTCTGGCAACTCAAAATAGTATTCGCTCTTGGTTTTTCGTGACATCAAAAACTTGTTTTCCGCTTCATTACGTCCAACAATGATTTTGTTTTCACCCAACCTGAAATGCCTGCCAAAACGCAACAGAGTTGCATCAGCGCCTGACACGTTTTTCTT
>JAWRIR010000136.1:0-5413 GCA_040268405.1 Thermoproteota archaeon
ATATTGACACTTGTTAATTCTTCTGTCATTTTGTTTCTCATCTTTCCTTTTTATTCATGTTTTTCATAACAAACATTATATGCATGAAACGATTATATCGATTTTTATACACAAATCGATATAAAAAAAGTTGAAATTGCGATGGTAAATCGTTCACACCCCGAAATCTATGTTGAAAGAATCCTGAATTTGATGCCTGATGATTCTAAAATTCGGGCAAAAGATTTGATAGATAAAGCTCAAAAACAAATACTGGATAGAAAGGGCAGACCTATTGGAGGTAATACACTTTATCGTTATCTTAATTTTATGCAAGAAAAGAAATATATTTTCAAAATAAATGACGAGCGGAAGAAAGCCGTCTATTACATAAAGAGAGAAAAATTAAGCAGATTTACTGAAGACATGATGAAAGATAGAGTTGATTTGTTACTTAAGGAAGTTAGGAAAGAATTCAACAAAACAATTTCATTAGAATTGGAATTCTGTAAAACGAACGCTCCATTCAAAAATATAAAAGAAGAGAAAGCATTTGTTAATGAAATCATAAATGAAGATGAATTTAACCTAACCCTTGGACGCATTTTAGTTAAATATGGGGAGAGATTAAAGAGGAACGCTTACAAACCTAAAAATAGAATTTAATCAAGGTTTTATGCCAACACGTTAAGGCGAGCTTTTTCGTAAATCGCTCTCAATCTCTCAATACCTTTTGCTGTGTAGTGTTTAGCCAAAACACTCCTTGGTGCCCGCCCACAGAATACGTCAATATATCTATCAGGGATCAATCTATCGCCAAGTTCTGATGCAAACCAAACCCGTAAAACTTGTGGTGTTATCTTAATGCCTGCGGCTTTCGATGCCTTTGACCATATCTTCTTCCATTGACGGTCGCTAAATGTAAACAGTCTATCGCTTTCAGTTCTTGATTCTAAATGCTGTTTTAGCCAATATTCGGTTTCTTCATTGAAGAAGGTGATGCCGCTACGTTTTGTTCGATTGAAATGCATAGGTATAACGGCTCTTGTTAACATGTCCACTTTGTCTATCTTTAGCATTAAGGCTTCATTTTTCCGTAAACCTGTAGTAGCAACAAACAGGTATGCCGCTTTTTGATGACAGTCTTCTAACGCTTCAAAACCTAAACATACCTGTTGTTTTGTTGGTGTTTGAATGTTTTTCAATGCATCAACAACTGCCATCTTGAATGAATCGATCATTTCTCCTTTCTTCAAAAACACGCTTATGAACCGACGCAACGCTGTTATCTGAGTGTTGTAAGTTTTTGGTGGGTTATTGATATAGCCTTTAAGGAATTTTTCTACCGTGTCATAACTTACCTTATAGTTTGCCCCTACCAGAAATTTTTTGATTATGCCAGCAGTGTCTTTAACGGTTCGTTCTTCCAAACGCATGTTTATCTTCATATAATTTTGAAACTCGGTCAGAAGTTCAGGTTTGATTTCCAATTCAACGTTAGGGTTCTTTTCCGCTTTCTCCTGTGTTATTGCGTTTATCAGGTTTTTCAGGGTTTGAGTGTTTAGGGTTAATTCAGGGTTATTTTCTTGTATAGTGGCTAATTCTTGGTTATTACTGCGTTCGCAACGAGGAAGCCGCGGGTTCAAATCCCGCTCGGTCCACTTTCTTTCGACCACCAAGGGTCGAGTCTCGCACCCCATTAGAAAATACTTCATAGTGACGGCTGAAAGCGTTTTGTCAGTTAGTAAAGAAAACTTGACTTGCCCCAGTCAATAAACGTGTACAAATAGCCTTTTATCAGCTATGATATCTCCTTTTAAATATGGTTAGAATCGGCAAAATAGTCGCATTACTCCTAACGTTAACCATTGTTATGCCATCTCTAATTTTGCTAACGATTAAACCTGCAAATGCACAGACAATACCCAAACCGTCAGTGCCCGAGTTCACCTTGCGATTTATTGACTCATCTTATGATATTCCCGCCACTACATCAAAAGACCCCTTCAATGGACAACAGATAATCACCCCCAGCAGACACGTAGAACAATGGTCAATCGAGATAAGAATCAAAAACGTAGATTTTATACCCATTAAAATTCAAGACTCAAACAATAACACCATCGATGCAGTTTTCTGTTATGTTATCCAATGGAAACCCAGATTCTCTGACAACGGATGGTTTACGCTCTTTGAGGCTTTTTATAGTTATTTGCCTCAGAGTTCAGGAGCAGAGACAATACGCCGAATAAACATGACGATGCCGACAAATAATGAACAATTCGATGTAAGCGAATGGTCACGTTACATCCCTACTGATAGCCAACTTAATTTTAGGGTAAAAGCAATGATAGGTGGTCCCAATGATGTGTATAACTTTAAAGGTGAAGAAAGTGATTGGAGCAACACCCAAACGCTAAACTTAGCTGATGGTTCAGTTTCTTTATCTACACCAAATCCGTCTCCAACCGTTCCAGAATTATCTTGGCTGATAATCGTGCCTTTGCTTCTCTCTGTGTTCTCTGTTGCCATCATAGTTAGGTATCGAAAAACCGCTATCTAAAAGCATGTTCTTTTAGCGGAACAGCCTGTTCCCATGGGAGAGCTATTAGGAAATTGTAACAATTCAGTTACTGATGCCAAATGAAAAGAGCACTTACCTCAATAACATTTTTCGCCTTATTACTGTCTTTACTGGTTATGGCGAGCTATTGCCCTGCCAAAGCTGATTCCACCGATGCTGTTACGTTTGACTCTGGCGTAACAGTATATTCGCCTGTAAACACAACCTATTACAACACTAATATTGCTTTGAACATAAGTCTATATAGCGCAGGCGTCATGGGTCAATTAGACCCTCAAATATCAATGAATTGCAGTATAGATGGCTTATATAATGGCTCAGTCCATTTAGTCAGTGACGGACAATTCCATGTAGCAACCACTGGCATTGGAACTGCCAACTTGCCAAATCTTCCTGAAGGCTCACATACCCTAACATTATATTATTATGGACTAAATCAAAGAAGCGACTACCCCAAATATTTGTCCTACGTTAACACCCTGCAGTTTAGCACAGTTGATAAAGCGCCATCGTTAACACAAACTCCATCACCAACCGTTGCTCCAACACCAACAATTCCAGAGGTATCTTGGTTTATTTTTGTGCCTTTGCTTCTATCGGTTTTTGCTGTTACTTTGATAGTTAGGTATCGAAAAAACGTTGAGTTGAAGTCTTCTAAAAGCTTATAACTAGAGTAGCAGTATAGGGCGTTAGGGATTTTATATGAGTGAAGAAGGTAGAAAAATTACTAAGCCCAAAGGTGGGTTTTCTATGCTTACTTACAAAAATGGTTTGAGATAAAGAACTTCCAGTACTTTTCTTTTCTGGGTTTTAATTCAATAATTATTGACTGCGAAAACAGGCTGTATGAACTGGCGCCCTTTTTTCAAAACTAGTGGGTATGGTGGTGTCCTTGAACTTCATGCTCTTTAATGTGTGCTTCAAGGCTTTTTACACGATTTTTTAGGTCATCTAATTCAGATTTTACATTATCCATTTCGCTCATAAAAAGTCCCTAAATCTAAAACTATTCCAAATCTTAAGAACATCATCATTTGCTCAAAAATCAAAAGTGACAGGGTTGCTTTAATGGTGGACGGGGCGGGATTTGAACCCGCGACCTCCACGATGCCAACGTGGCGATCATGCCAGGCTGATCTACCCGCCCAAACTTACCTGGCTTCTAAACTAAACCCGCATAGGCTTTCTTTAAAGCTTTTGGTTTGCCTGTAAAACTTTTTCTTGGTATGCTGCGGGTGGGTTAGTTTATTTTGCGGGTCAAGCTAAGCACCCGACTTGCATTTTGATGTCACCGCATGTTCGATACTGTTCTGTTGGCCATTTTTGACTTTACTTGACTTTTCCTGACGCCAGCCGACTTTCCTAGACGCACCCTGCAACCATCACTAATACAGATTCAAAAAAGCAACCCAAAATAAACACTGCCAAAGGACAAAAAATTTGTTGTAAAGACAAAAATTAAAAACCAAAAATCTCTAAGAGGGGTAGGTGCTATTGGCTGAAAAACACGCCATTAAAATGTTGAAAACAGGTACTTTAGAGACGTTTCGAAACGTATGGTCCATCGTGAGCAAAGCCGAACCGCCTGTAATAGCGTTTAGTTCCCAAGGCGCTGATTACAAGTAGCTTCTTTAAACCGTTTTCTTTAGCGATGCTTTCAGCTTTTTCTAAAAGACGCACGCCGTAGCCTTTGTGCTGCCATGCTTCATCCACGTGTCTCCCAACAGGCACAAGTGGACCATAAACATGCAGTTCCCGCACAATCCCCGACGGTGCCTCCGTGATTTCGCAGCGGTGGGCTTTAGGTGAAGGTACACGCAGCCGTAGGTAACCCAGTAAGACGTTGTTTTTTGGGTCTTCAGCTGAGATAAAGTATTCTTTGCCTCCTGACGCCTCGTACTGGATTGTCTGGATTTGGATGTTTGCAAGGTCGGGTTTAACATGGTCTGCTTCGAGGCGATGTCCAACTTCCCGGCAACGGATGCATTGGCATTGGATGCCTTGAGTTTTGAGTTTTTCGTGCACGATTTGGCGTAGATTACTCTTTTTTACCCCGTCCAGAATCAACCGTGCGGGAATGTCGCGTTGCACACGCATTACTCTGACCCATTTTGGAATGAACTTTTTAACTTCTGCGATTACCTCAGCGGCTTCCTCAGTCGTGTAAGGTTTGTAGGTGCCTTCCTGCAGCCATTGGTAAGCTTTTGTGCCGGCAATCGCAAGGCACGGATAAATTTTTATCATGTCAGGCTTAAACCTTGGGTCCGAAAAAATTTCTTTAAACGCCTCAACATCTTTCGCCGGGTTGGAGCCGGGCATTCCGGGCATCATGTGATAAACAATCTTTAGGCCTGCGTCTTTGGCGATTTGGGTGGCTTCTGCAACGTCTGCGACAGTGTGGGTTCTGCCTACTTTTTGATAAATTTCGTCGCTGGGGTTCTGTACTCCAAGTTCAATGCGTGTAACACCCATGCCAAGCATTGCGTCGATATGAGGCTGTTTGCACCAGTCGGGGCGCGTTTCAACCGTTATTCCGACGTTGCGGGTTTTACTTGCTTCAGCGTTGGCTTTTGCCTCTTCAAGGTTGGCTGAAGTTTCACCTGTTATTGCGTCAAGAGCTCTCTGGATAAACCGTGTCTGGTACTCGACGGGTGTGGCTGGGAATGTTCCGCCCATGACGATTAGTTCGATTTTGTCCACTTTATGCCCAATTGCCGTTAACTGGTTAATGCGGCTTTGTACTTGCAGGTAGGGGTCAAAATTGTTTTGGCTTCCACGCATTGCTGCTGGTTCGTGACCTGTGTAGCTTTGTGGACTGCCTTGTGTGGGTCCCCCGGGGCAGTAAGCGCA
>JAWRIR010000137.1:0-11700 GCA_040268405.1 Thermoproteota archaeon
CGACGATGGCGTCGCTTGTTACGCACCGTTTTTTGGGAATGGGCATGAACGTTGCTGTTCTCTTGATTGGTATAGTTTTGTTGGTTACGGGTGGTCAAACTCAACTTAGCGGTTTGGTTTTCAATTCCATTCTTTTGGTGGCAATTGGAATTTCAGCTACATTGATTGGGTTAATTGTTTTATCTTTCAAGGAAAAATGGACTGCAAAACTGATTAATTTGGCAATAAAAGCAGCCAAATTTGTTAGCATGGGCCATTGGAATCTGACCCAGCTTAAAGAGAGTGCACATCAGATTACGCAGGGATTCCATGTTTCAATGAAGGAATTCAAAAATAAGCCTAAGCCCGTGTTGGTTTCACTGTTTTATCTGATTGTAACTTGGGTTTTCAGTCTTGGAATACAGTACTTGGTGTTCTTGTCTCTTGGCGTGCCTGTTTCTTGGAGTATGATTACTATAACGGCTGCGATTGTTTTGGCTGTAAAATCAATTCCGGTTGGTGTTCCATTTGAAGTCGGTATCCCTGAAGCAACCATGACAACATTGTACATGGCTTTTAGTATTGACCCTGCCATCGCAGCAACAGCTACAATTCTATCAAGACTGCTTACCCTTTGGCTTAGATTCTTCATTGGGTTCGCAGCGCAGCAATGGTTAACATTAAAGCCTATCGTAGGCTCGAATTCCAGCAGACCGGAAATTATCTGTAAAACTTAAAAACAAACTGGGTTTAATTCAAAAAGTAAGGAATCGAGTTTATGGACATAAGAATTGAGGATGCTTCGCTTAAGTACTTGGGGGAAATGGTAGAGATTGAAAACCAGTGTTTTACATCTGAAGCTTTTAGCAGACAGCAGATTTCCTATTTGTTAATGGATTATAACTCGATTAGTTTGATTGCGAAAGTTAATAGTGAGCTTGCTGGTTTTGTTATTTTGCAGCTTGAAAACGAGGCTGACTCTGTTTTTGGGCATGTTATTACGCTTAATGTGGCTGTGAATTTTCGTAGGATGGGCGTGGCTCAGAAGTTGCTTTTTGAGTGCGAGAGTATTTTGAAGTCTCGGGGTGTGAGTGAGTGTCGTTTGGAAGTTCGGCAGGATAACAGTGCCGCACTTAAATTGTATCGGCAGCTTGGTTATGCGGAGATTGGTTTGCTTGAAAGGTATTATGGAAAAAAACACGGATTATACCTTAAAAAGAACTTGTAATTAAATCCTGAATTTTACCATGTTGCTTTTGAAACAAACGTTTAAAAACTCAGACGCCGTTTGGTTAGGTAGGTGGGGAGAAATGGGGGATTCCCGAGGAAGGAAAGCCAACGAACAGACACTTGTCCAAACAATTGTTGTTCTAATAAGAAACACAACTTGGCGTTGCGGTAAACTTGAGAAGTCTATTGTCCGGCACCTCTACAAGCGTCACGAAAATTTTGGAAACCCAGCAGTGTCAGTCAAAGAAATCATGGTTAACCTAAACATTACTGGCGAAAAAAAAGATGAATGCCTTGACGCGCTCAAAAGATTAGAAAAAAGAAACATTGTGAAAATTATGCCGCTGGAAGCCCACGCAACCTGTGTACGTACTTTCCCATAACATTTTTTTATTGTTGTTTTGCAGCTTCAACCCATTTAGCAACAATTTTCGGTGAAACTTTCAAGCTTTTTGCAAGTTCTTCAACTGATGCATCAGCTAATTCTTTAACATTTTTAATTCCCAAAGCGTTAAGTTGAGATGCTCTTTTCTCGCCGATACCCTTAACATTTGTCAACCCCGCTTCTGGCGCTGATTCAATTTCACTTTGTGCTGGTTTTGCAGGGATTTCTTCTGGAGGTGCAGGTGCTTCGGTTATAGGTGCTGCTGTTATTGTCGGCGTTTCTATTACTGGAACGGTCTCAACTGGGACTGTTTCGGTAACGTTTTCTTGTTCGATTAGGGTTTCTGCTTGAACTGGGGCTGGTTGTACGATTGATTCTGTAGGGGCTGGTGCAACGGTTGCGGTTTGCATTTTTTGGATGCTACTCTTTGCTTTTGGTCGCTGGTAATAGCCTAAACCAACTGAAAGAATGCCAAGAACAGCGGTGGATACTATCCATAAGCTTCTTTCTGCTTCTTGGAATATGACAGCTGAAGTAATTGTTAGTGCAAAAAAGAATGCTGCCACAACATACAATGTAACGTCTGAACGCATTTTTGTTCCCTGAGAAAGCTATTTCTCAATTGTCGGCTTAAATAACTTTCCCCGAAAAAAAGGGTTTTCAAAAAATTGGGGTTATTTTAAAAGTTCAGCGTCAGAAGGCGCTTGTTTTATCAAACCGTGCTTCATCAGCAACTCGGTTGATTGTCGAGCGTTTTTGATTATGGCTGAAGCGTGTTCGTAAAGTTCTTGTCGGCTTGGTTTTACTCTTGCGACGCCTTGCTCGATTGATTTCAACGCGCATGCAACGGCTTCTCTTGGGAAAACTTCCCATTCACTCATTGTTGGCAAGAGATTTTTCTCGTCCATTCCTCGTTCTTCAGCGTAGCTTGCAAGTTCGCTGGCTGCTGCGATGCACATGTCGTCTGTGATTGTTTTTGCTTTGACATCAAGTACGCCTCGGAAGATTGCTGGGAAGCCCATGCTATTGTTAACTTGGTTGGGAAAATCACTGCGTCCAGTGGCTACAACTCGCGCGCCTGCTTCTTCTGCTTCCCAAGGCCAGATTTCTGGAATCGGGTTAGCACAAGCGAAGACTATGGCGTCGGTTGCCATGCTTTTTACCCATTCAGGCTTTATTGTGCCTGGACCTGGTTTGGAGGCTGCGACAACTGCGTCTACGCCTTTGAAGGCTTCTTCTATGCCGCCTGTTCTGCCTTCAGCGTTTGTTTTTTGTGTAACGTCATATTTCCAGGGGTCTTCTTGCTGGTTTATGTCTGGTCTGCCCTTGTAGATAACTCCCTTTGTGTCTGCCAGAATGATGTTGCCGGGTTTTACGCCCCAACGCATAAGCACGTAAGCAGTTCTAATGTTTGCAGCACCTGAACCAACAAGCGTTATGAGACTATCGTGGGGTTTCTTACCTACAAGTTTGAAAGCATTCATAAGCCCAGCTAAGATTACAGTTGCTGTTCCCTGCTGGTCATCATGCCAAACTGGGATGTTCATTTCTGCTCGGGCGTTTTCAAGAACTTGGAAGCATTTAGGTTTCTCGATGTCTTCGAGGTTTATGCCTCCGAATGTGGGTTCGAGAGCTTTGCAGATTTTTATGATTTCGTTGGGGTCTTTTGTTCGCAGGCAGATTGGGAAAGCATCTACGCCGCCTAAGTATTTGAAAAGGAGGGCTTTGCCTTCCATAACGGGCAGTGCAGCTTCGGGTCCAATGTCGCCTAAGCCTAAAACACGTGTGCCGTCGCTTACTATTGCAACGTAGTTCCACCTGTTTGTTAACTCAAAGGATTTGTCGGGGTCTGCATTTATTTCTTTGCAAGCAGCAGCTACGCCTGGAGTGTACCAGATTGCGAAGTCATCTACACTTCGGATAGTGCATTTGGGTATGACCTGCATTTTGCCTTCGTAAAACCTGTGCATTGGTGGTGATAATTGTGCGGGTTTTTTTGCTTTAGCAAGTAACTCATCAACGGTTGGTTTTGATTGAGTTTTTTCAGCGACCATTCATTTTACTCCTGAACTATAAGGACAAGGCGTTATTGGGGATTTTAAAGTTTTCACACTAAAGCAAGTAAGCCAAACGCAATACAAACAAATTAAGTGTTGTTGTTAACCCACAGAAGAATTTTAAAGAAACTATCTGCGTTTGACAGATAGTGATAAAAGAAAAAGCAAAAAAAGGAAAAAATTTCTTCTCTTAACTTAACATTGAGGAAAGGGAAGGTTTAGTATCTTGGCCTGTAACCGCCGCCACCGCGTCGGTCGCCTCTATCTCTGTTGCCGCCGTATCCTCCGCCGCCACCGCGTCTGTCTCTTCCGCCGTAACCGCCGCCTCCGCCGAATCCGCGTCCGCCGCCTCTACCGCCGCCGCCTCTGTATGGTCTGCGTTGTTGTTCGTATGTCTTGCTGGAAACGTTGTTTTCTTGGTTAACTTCAACTGATAGTGGTTCCGCTGCTGGTTCGAGTTTGCCGTATTTGCCGATGTTTAAGCGTATGTTGCCTTTGAAGAGTGTCACATATCCGTTTTCAATGCGGATGCTGTCGCCGTCGTTTACTTTTTCAATGTTGTCATCCCAAAGTGTCAGGTAAACAACACCTGTTTCGTCACCGACTAATGCGTCGCTAACTTTGTGTGCTGCTCCATCTCTGCCCATGGGGATTTCGCGTATTTCAGTTTTGGATACTACTTTGGCCGTAATGTTAACCGCGCGTGATTGTGGGGTTAACTCTCCGACTTTTGCTTCTACTGGTTCTTTTTTGTTTTCGAAAAAACCTTCAACAGCCAATTGGTTCTACATCCTATTTTGGTATAAAGACAGAGTACATTTTTTGTGCACTTAAGTGTTTCGCTATTCTGTTTAGACAGTTTTTGCGGTTACCATATAAACCTGAGATTGTATTGTTTAAATTTATGAGAAAGGTGTATGGCATAATTGCTGTTTTGATCGCAATAGCCCTAATTATCGGCGTGGCAGCAATTAATTTGTTGAATACCAACCCACCAGATGCACCTCAAACATCCACGACGCCGACTCAACCACCCAATCAAACGCCAACAGAATCCACCTTAACCCCTACACCAACCGCCACAATGAACCCCCCTCAAACAACATACCACGGAGTACCCTTATACAGTTACAATATTGCTAACATGTACCCTCATGACCCGTCCGCTTTTACTGAAGGCTTAGTAGCAGAAGAGAATGGTGTATTGCTAGAAAGTACAGGTCTAAACGGTGAATCCTCTCTGCGGCGTGTGAACTTAACTGACGGATCAATTTTGCAGAAATTTGATTTGCCAACCGAATATTTTGGTGAAGGAATCACAGTTGTCGGTGATAAGATTGTACAGTTAACTTACATAAGCCAGATAGGGTTTGTTTATGACAAAACAACTTTTGAATTGCTGGGCAATTTCAGCCTTAACACTGAAGGGTGGGGCTTAACTTTTGACGGAACACACTTAATTATGAGCGATGGCTCATCAAACTTGTATTTTCTAAACCCCAACACGTACCAAACAGTCAGCAGCATTACCGTACATGACGCTAACGGTCCAGTTGACAACCTTAACGAGTTAGAATTCATTAACGGTACAATATACGCTAACATGTGGTTCAGCTCAAAAATTGCACTAATAAACCCTGCAACTGGACAAATTGAAGCATACATAGATTTAGTCGAACTAGCAAAACCGTACATAACAAACGACGCAAACGCCGTATTGAATGGAATCGCGTATAACCCGCAGACAAACCAGCTTTTTGTTACAGGAAAAAACTGGTCCAGCCTTTACGAGATACAACTGCAAAAAACACAATAAACCCCAAGTCAGCAGCACAACTTGATTAACTCTTTAACGATTTATTATTTAAAGAAAATTTGCTGTAACTTGTAAATCATACAAAAATAACATTTAATTTTAGGAAAAATCAAAGTTTAGTTGGAACCGTAAATGGTTGATTTTTTCAGCTCAATTATTCCAAACATCATAATTATAGCTGTGGCTTTAGCAGTTTTGGATTGGGCAAGCAACTTAACCATCAACAACGCAGTCAAAGTTTCAACCATAACAAGACTGGGCAAAACCGCTGTAGGCTTTACCCTAATAGCGTTTTCCACCTCACTGCCCGAGTTAACTGTAGCAATAATTGCCGCTTTTTCAGGTGGAGCAGCACTTTCAATAGGTAACGTTTTAGGATCAAACATTGCAAACATAAGCCTCATTATCGGTGCAGCCACGGTACTGGTGTATCTTAAAACACGACGTCGAGCCAAAAAAGATAACGATAACATTGTAAAAAGCAACATCGTAAAATCTTTAGCAAAATCCGATTTAGGCAGCATATACTTTGGTCTGTTCATTTCTTCAGTTATACCTGTTGTATTGATTTTTATTTCAACTGCAGCTTGGCTTGTGGGATTAGTTTTAATCGGCATATTCGTTGGTTACATGTATCAGCTTTCAAAAGTAAGAATACCTGAAGAAGAAAATGAACCCGTAACAATTGAACAACGACGAAACCTCAAAAAATATGTTATCTATACCATTGCAGGAGCCATCGGCGTAGTTTTAAGTGCGTTTTTTCTTGTAGAATCTGCCGTTACTATTGCTGAGGCAGCAGGTTTATCTCAACAGGTAATCGGAGCAACAATAATCGCGATTGGTACAAGCCTGCCAGAATTAACTCTTGACCTTAAAGCTATTCTCAAAGGACACGCAGGACTAGCACTTGGCGACATCATAGGGAGCTGCTTTGTTAACATTACTTTGATTCTTGGAATAGGTCTTTTTGTTCCCGCACTTTTAGGAACCCCCGTAGAATTAACAATAAACGTATTCCAAAACTTGGTTTTGTTTTCGATAGTTACTAACTTGCTTTTTTGGTACTTCCTTTCAAGAGGACACATAGGGCACAAAGAAGGCTTAATTTTCCTGTTCATTTACATTCTTTTTGTAGTAACAACCATCGGAATCATGTAACTTTAATGCTGCCTGTCCATGCTGTTAAGCGCAATATTGGCAAGTTTTAAAAATCCGCAATCACACTAGCTTCTCAGATTCGCATGGTAGTTTCAGTCTCTATAGCGCTTGTAATCGCGGCAGTAATCATACTGATCGGGTTTTTAGCAAATTATCTTTTCAAAAAAACCGGTTTACCCGACATGCTTATACTCATATTTCTGGGTGCTCTGTTTGGTCCAATGCTAGGAGTTTTTGACATTGACATCATCAAAAGCTTTGCACCCTACATTGCAGCTTTAGCGTTAGCCTACATACTTTTCGACGGCGGAATGGGCTTAAACCTGCGTCAAGTATTCAAAAACAGCCCCAAAGCATTTCTTCTCGCCGCGTTAAGCTTTACATTCAGCGTTCTAGGCGTAACCGCATTCATGATGGCCGTATTCAACGTGCCAGTAACTTACGGTTTACTCTTCGGAACCATTGTCGGCGGAAGCAGCTCAGTCGTCGTTATTTCACTTGCAAACAGAATAAAAATAAGTGACAAAGGTTCAACCATCCTTATTTTGGAGTCAGCGTTAACTGACATTTTATGTATCGTCATCAGCTTAGCCTTAATCGAAGTTATAGTTACAGGTCAAGCAAACTTTGCAAGCATCGGTTTTGGCGTTGCAACAAAATTCCTCATCGGCATACTAATCGGCGTCACAACCGGTTTTGCATGGCTATTTGCACTTAGACGATTAGCTGACTTAGATTTCTCTTACATACTAACCCTTGGAATAATACTTCTCGGTTACGCACTCTCCGAAAGCATCGGCGGCAGCGGAGCCTTGAGCGCACTCATATTTGGCTTAATTCTTGGAAACGAAAAAGACATCTTGCATTCCATGACAAACATTTTCAAGTTTAACATTGGCGGCAGCATTGACGGAAAAATCGAGCTTTCAGTAAGCAAAGGCCTTAAACGGTTTGAATCAGAAATTGCATTCCTCATTAGAACATTCTTCTTCGTGTTCTTAGGCATAATCGCGTCAATCTCAAGCATAACACTACTGTTTGCAGGCATAATAGTCGCCCTGATTCTGTTCATCACACGATACGGCGCAGTATTCATCGCAACCGCGAATAGTCCAATGAAAAAGGAACGCCAAATAATGACTTACATATTAACAAGAGGCTTAGCAGCAGCCGTACTAGCCACATTGCCCGCACAATACAGCCTATTGTATTCCGACTTATTCATTAACATCGCAGTCGTAGTCATCGTAACAACCGCCATCATCGCTACTATCGGCTCAATGGTTGTATCACATCCTGACAAAATCAAGAACATCTTCCACTTGAAACTTAAACAAAAACCAGAAGAGGAACCACTCAAACCAATCACCCAATAACCCTTTCTATTTTAACATACTTTTGAGCCAATTTTCAACCATTAGCACCTACCCCCTATAGGTTTCTGCAGAGTTTCTATTTGGATCCTAATAGGCGGAAAATAGGTGCGGGCTAAACCCAACAAACAAGTTCACCGTGTGGTAACGTATTTATCAGTAAAAGATATCTTGAAGGGTACCAACCTATTTTGCGGCTGTGCGCAGGGGTCGCCGAGCATGGTCAAAGGCGTAGGCTTCAGGAGCCTATCCTCTAGAGGTTCGTGGGTTCAAATCCCACCCCCTGCACCTTTATATACAAAATGGCGGGAGTTTTTTGAGTGATGTTTTCTCCTTTTAGCGTTTTAAGTTTTTAGAGTTATTCTATTGATAGTTGCCTCGAAAATGTTGTTAATGTGTAGGCGCTTAAAGCTCAAATGTTTCAAGGCATTTTTTTAGTGCCGATAAAATAAAATTAGGCAGTTTGCTTATAATTCATTAGTTGTTTTGTGTTGGTTTGTTGTATGATTTCTAAAATTCTTGTTCCGCTTGATGGTTCTGAGCCTGCGAGTAGGGCTTTTGATTTTTCGTGTTATTTGGCTGATAAGTGTTCTGCCGAGATTTTAGTGTTAGGCGTTGTTGAACCCATGATTGCGCCTGTATTTCCGCGGGCGTATGGTCAACCTATAACGCAACCAATGGAAACGCCTCCAATACCGCCAGTTTCACCTGCTGAAGTGCGGTCAATTTTGAATAGCCAGAAAGCCCATTTTGAAAATCTCCTCTTGGATGCTCTTAAAAAGGCAAGAAAAAATTATCCCAACTTGAAAGTATCGACGCAGCTTAAAGAGGGGCAGCCATCGGACGAGATAATTGAAACGTCAAAAGAAGGGTGCTTCGATATTATTGTTATGGGTAGTAGAGGTCTTGGTGGCATTAAAGGGTTCTTTTTGGGGAGCGTTAGCAAAAAAGTAACTAATGAAGCTGTTTGCCCAGTTTTGATTGTTAAATAAACGTGTTTTTGGACTGTAACTTGAAGATTATTCTTCATTTAACACCGAAAAATTAGCTCATTAGCATTTACTCAATACTTATATCACAACGTTTCTTTAAGAAAGCATCAAGTAACCTGTTGTCCTGAGGAATGTTCCGTTGTCTTATGTTGTGAATCGAGGGTTCTGTAAACAATGGGAATCTAACGCTGACTCTGATGACCGTCAGTTTTGCCGCAAGTGCCCCAGCAAGTCTTGCCAAGAATTGTGGCTTAAAGTTAAAGAGTTGGCTTCTTCAAGCAACACGGGCATCATTGCGTACACGTTAGCTCAACAAAAACCCTTCAGACTTTTCACTACCCCACGGCAGGGGTCAAACCATTGCTTTCTCCAAGTTTTATCCAACGACCGAGTTGGCGTAGTTTGGGGTTTGCCTAAAGAAGACTTCTTGTACGTGCTAAAAGCAGGCAATGACCATACTCCTTCGCATACTCGGCAGAAGTCTCATGTTGAATCCATAGTTGCGCTGCTGAAAACACAATCGGGCTGTCAAGAGTTGATTAACCAAATACTTGATTTTTAATTTTCTAAACTTTTTTGTTCTATCTTGTTGCCACAAATTCTTATAAGTCTGTGAAAGCCCCAAGACATGGTTTTTTGACCAATTTTTTGAAGAATTGGAGTGAGATTTTGTTGGATAATTGGATGTTGCTGGAACCTTTCAATCTCAAACATTTGAATCTTAGAAACCGTTTTGTGATGGCTCCCATGTGCACCCGTCTTGCCCGCCCTGACGGTTCAGTAACCAAAAAAATGATTGAATACTACGCTGAAAGAGCCAAAGGCGGAGTCGGCCTAATTATTTTGGAATACAGTTACATTGATGAAGCAGAAAGTAAAGCTGCAATAAGCCAACTTGGAGTCCAAAATGACCACATGATAACTGGGCTAAGTGACCTTGTCGAAGCCATCCATGCCGAAGGCGCCTCAACGGTTTTGCAGATTTGTCACGCAGGCAATCAGACGACACCGTTTACGATGGGGCTGCAGCCTGTGGCGCCTTCACCTGTTCCCAGCCATTTTATCGGAGTTTTGCCGCGTGAGCTTGACTTGGATGAAATTGATTTGATTCAGGACTCATTTTCTGAAGCCGCACGACGGGCTAAACAGGCTGGATTGGATGGTGTTGAACTTCACGGCGCTCATGGTTACCTAATTAACCAGTTTCTTTCTCCGATAACTAATAGGCGTAATGATAAGTATGGTGGGTCACTTGAAAATCGTGCCTTATTTGCTCTTGAAACGTTGCAAAAAGTCAAGGCTAAAGTTGGTGAAGATTTTGTTGTGGGTTACCGTATATCTGCAGACGAGTTCATGCCTGACGGTTTGCGTATAGAGGAAACAGTCAAGTTTGCACAGATGCTTTCAAGCGCAGGCATTGATTACATTCACGTTTCAGGCGGCATTTATGATTCATTTCCAGCACTTATTCAACCTGTCTATATTCCCAGAGCATATCTTGTTTCAGACGCGGCAGCCGTCAAAAAAGGGGTTGACGTGCCCGTGTTAACGGTTGGTTCCCTTAACGTGGATGAAGGAGAACAGGCGTTAAAAGAAGGAAAAGCAGATTTAGTCGCGTTTGGGCGTCCCTTAATAGCTGACCCACAAATTCCCAAAAAACTTTCTGAAGGCAAAAAAGACGACATTCGCCCCTGCATAAGAGGCAACGAAGGTTGCGTATCTAGATTCTTTACTGGACAAACAATACGCTGTGAAGTTAACCCACAATGTGGCAGAGAAAAAGACTTCAAAATCCTTCCTGCAGCCGCCAAAAAAACTGTCGTGGTAATTGGTGGTGGTCCGGCAGGTTTGGAAGCAGCCCGAGTCGCGGCATTACGTGGTCACAGGGTTACTTTGTTTGAAAAGAATCAAGATTTGGGCGGTCACATGCTTGAAAGTACGGTGCCATCATTTAAGTGGGATGTTAAACGGCTTTTTGATTGGCTTCTACGACAGGTTAACCAGTTAGGTATTGAAGTAAAGCTGGGCGTAGAAGCAACCCCTGACCAAGTAAAAACCCTGAAACCTGATGCAGTTATAGTTGCTACAGGTTCTGAACCAATTACTTGCAATGTGCCAATGGAAAACATGAAAGTCATAAACGCCGTGGATGTGCTGATGAGTAAACAGGCGGTAGGCGACAAAGTCGTCGTCATAGGAGGCGGACTGGTGGGCGCTGAAACTGCTCTTTATATTTCTGAACAATTCAAAAAGCAACCCGTTGTCGTTGAGATGCTTGACAAAATTCTTGTTGACATGGAACCTATAAGCCAAATAGCGTTGACCAAGAAACTTGCAGAGGCGTGTATTGAGGTGCATACTGGTTGGCATTTGGACGAAATAAAAGCAGGCAAGGTCATTTGCTCTGATTCAGCTTGGCGTAAGCATGAACTTGAAGCGGACACGGTGGTTTCTGCGGTGGGGTTCAAACCAAAAAATGCTGTTGTAAAAGAGTATGCGGGTATTGCGCCGATGGTTTGTGCTATAGGCGATTGCGTGGAGCCCAGAAAAATTTACAATGCCTTTGAAGAGGCATGGCGGGCTGTCCTGCAAATATAGCCTATTTAGACGTCTATGACTTCGTCTTGCTTAGGTATGCAGACGTCTGTCATTTCGCCAATTTTCTCGGCCAACAACTCTGCCTGCTCCAAATCACCGTGAACAAGAA
>JAWRIR010000138.1:0-11831 GCA_040268405.1 Thermoproteota archaeon
TATTTTTTGCTGGCTTTGCAGAGTCATGTTCTTAAGCAAGTAATGCTACTATTGTAAAGGTTTAACTTAACAAAACATGACTAAAGGGAAGACTTTGGAACCATTAACTAAACGTTCAATACAACTCCTAAAAACCCTGTATGAAAAAGGAAGATCAACCAGCACCTACACCCTCCGGGTTAAACAGGACGAATTATCAAACCAGTTAGGCATAAGCCGCCAAGCCCTAAATGTTCACCTACGCAAACTAAAAACACGCGGCTACATCAGAACAGGCAGAGGCTTTATCGACGTCACCGACAAAGGTCTCGACGCCCTTGGCGTATCCTCCACCCCAGCCTTTATCCTGCTCAAAATTTCACCTATAAAACGTATCCACGTGTATGAGCAGATTCATCAACTGGCAATTTCTAGGGCTTTCCGTATTGCTGGGGAAGTTGACGCTTTAATCATGGTTGAACGCGAAAATCTCGATGATGTACTCAAAAAACTCTATGCTATTGACGGTATAGAAGACACAAGGTCGTATGTGACAATCGAGGTAATCAAATAAACTGTCAAGTTTAGACAAAAGGTATATTTGACAGTTAAACATCAAAGAAGTAGCTTAAAAGCAGAAGGATAACATCAAGATGCCGATATTAGATCCAGTTAAGAAAACAATCGCGCAACAGCACAGATTATACATGAAAATCTGCCGCGACTGCGGTTCACGAAATGCAAAGACAGCGCTAAAATGCCGCAAATGTAAAGGCAAGAACCTGCGCTGGAAGAAACGCGAAATAGTAAAGTAATCACTTCTTTACTTCATTTTGCTTTATTTTCTAAAGCAACTAGACACAATTTTAAAAACTTGAAATGGCAAGTTTTTTCCTTTCATTGAATGTAGATTTTTCTCTCCGATTATATTTTCTCTTGGCAAAATTAGCAAGCAACTATAGAACTTTTGCAAGCGTTTCCATGTTAAAGACTGTGTTTGCACAACCATTCTTTATCAACGGAATAGCTTGACCAGCCATATCCATGTTGGTCAGTAACGGGCGCAGCATCTTTACCTCTTCACCGCACGCCACACCCACAACACCCTCATACTTGGCGCTGTTCAAGATTTTGGGTATGCAGGAACCGCCTGGCAGGACAAATACGTCGTAGCCTCTCTCTTTGGCTAACTTGTCTGCTTGATTGACAAGACAGTCTTCTGAACAGTGTGAGCAAACATAACTTGGCATGCTTGAGTCAAAGGTTGCTTTGCAACGACTGTCTAAATATTTTCTTGAACAGTGCGGAAGCAAAAGTGTCCTTTTTTTGCTTTCTAAAAACTTGTTGCGTTCTATCATATTTACTGCTTGCATGTCAATAAGGTCATGGAGCAAAACAACTGCGTCATTAATGTTTAAGCCGGTTGCTTCCTCGATTTTAAACTTTTTTATTATGTCCATAGACGTTTTTAGAACGGCAGTGTGCATGCCCTTTTGATAACTCACCGTTGCCAATTCAGTGAAGAAAAATCTTGGCACATTTGATAAATCGAAAGTAAACTTATAGGGCATATCCTAAATATGGAAAAACGCCTCTTAAAAAAATACCTGTTAACCCTTGCATTGTTAAACGGTCAAAACACTAATCAGTTGGATTTAGTTGCTTAATCCCAAGACATTTCGGAGGTCATGAATTTCTTCACGTAACCTGTTGACGTCTTCTTCAAGCCCAATTGCTTTTGACTCAGAATCCTTCCGAATTGTTTCCAACTCAAAAAGCACGTCTGAGCATTCAGTTTCCAGAAAACTCAAATTCTGCCGTAAATTTGCCAAGTTTTGCTTGAGTCCCAACTGTACTTTTTTAAGTCTTTCCGTTAATGCTGTCCAGGATTTTGGGTTTTGTGGCTTGACTTTTTGGGGAGTTATTTCTTGGGTGACTACCATTTTGCATGTTGGGCACTCAAATACTTCAACGTCGACTTCAGGCATCATGGTGCCATCTTGTCTAGTCTGTAAAATTGTAACTCTTCTTGATGTGCTTGTTTGTTTAGTGCCACAGTTAGGACAGTTAACTGCCATTTTGCCTTCTCCCCAATAACTATTCTGACTGCTAATCAGAATCAAAATAAGGTCATAGGCTATAACATTTTTGCATCAAATTAACAAAAATGGGCAAGCAACTTTCAAAATAACTGCAAAAAACAAAAATAAAAAGAAAAAAGCGTTTAGATGCTTATTTCAAACATTAACCGTTCAACAAGTTCCTTGTAACGGTTCCTAATAGTTACCTCAGTAACCTGCGCAATTTCAGCGATTTCCCTCTGCGTTTTACGTTCGCCAGTCAAAACCGACGCAACATAACTTGCAGCCGCGGCAATACCTGTTGGTCCACGCCCAGAAGTCAACTTTAGCTCTTTAGCTGCTGAAAGGATTTTGTGAGCTATTTCTTCAACTTTGCCCTGCATTGTCAGTTGGTTGCTGAATTTGGTTATGTATTGGCTTGGTCGAAGTGGCGGTATGGAATAGTTTAATTCTTTTATTAGGAAACGGTAGCTTCTTCCAACTTCTTTCTTATTTACCGTTGAAGCCTGCGCTATTTCATCAAGAGTTCTTGGCAATCCGCATTGTCTGCATGCCAAATAAAGTGCTGCTGAGGTTACACCCTGGATTGAGCGTCCACGGATTAGGCGTTCTTTGACTGCTTTACGGTAAATAACTGAAGCTGTCTCTAAGATGTTTTTTGGCAGGTTTAGGTTGTTTGAAATCTTTGTGATTTCAGATAACGCAAAAGCCAAGTTGCGTTCTGTCGCGTCTGAAACCCTGATGCGTCTCTGCCATTTACGTAACCGGTAAACTTGGGCTTTCTGGCCTGGTGAAAGGCTTTTGCCGTAAATGTCTCGGTCGTGCCAGTCAATAGTGGTTGATAATCCTTTATCATGAATCGTGTAGGTTAAAGGTGCACCGACCCTTGTGCGTTTTGATCTTTGATCTTCGTCAAAGGCTCTCCATTCTGGTCCGCGGTCAGCTATTTTTTGTTGGACGACAAAACCGCAGTCCATGCAAACGATTTCAGCGCATTCATAGTCACGCATTATTCTTGTGCTGCCGCATTCGGGGCATGCTTGTACTTTCGGTGCTTCAGTTTTTGCTGTTGATGGGTCAATTTCTAGTTTACTACTATCTCTTGACATTATCTTTTGCTCCGCGTTTTCGAGAGAAGCAAATATAATGGTTTATTCAGTAGTACAGCTGGATTTTTTACGTTTGGTTTAATCACCGCATACGGAGATGACACTGGACCGATAATATCAAAAACTTTGCCTACAACATTTAAGCCTTCGTCAACAACCTCGCAGCCAACCTTTGGGGGGCTTTCTGTTTTTACAATGAGGCTGCTTGATGGCGTAATGCTCAATACTTTGCCCATTCTCTGCAAACCCGTTCCCCTCTCGAAAAACATCAAGCTCAACGTGGGTGCGCATTTAAAGCTTTCGATTATGTCCCTGTTTAGAAGCGAAATACGGGGCTTTTTTAGCAGAAAGCTTCTTTAATGAGAAGTGTCGATATGACTCTGCCTTAAAAGGGTGAGGCTAAGAAAAAATGACAAAACCATTCTATGTAAAAATTGAAGTACCAAAAGAAATCGTAGATGCAGCCTATGAAGCCCTATCGATCGCTTCAAAATCTGGCTCAGTTAGAAAAGGAACAAACGAAGCCACAAAAGCAGTTGAACGATCAATAGCGAAACTTGTTGTAATTGCAGAAGATGTTGATCCTCCAGAAGTTATTGCACACTTACCATTGCTCTGTGACGAAAGAAAGATTCCATACGTTTTCGTCCCAACAAAAGAAGCACTGGGAAAAGCAATCGGTATCGACGTTCCATGCGCATCAGCATGTATCATTAAAGAAGGAGAAGCTTCAGGCTTAATTAAAGAAATCATTACACGGCTTGACCAGGTTAAACGAGGAACTCAGTAATGAGCACTAAAGAAGAACGCGCCGCTGCGCAGGAAGAATTAATTCCCGCAGAAGTTATACAGGTCATCGGACGCACAGGCGTCACCGGTGAAATCACGCAGGTCAGAGTGCGCATCATGGAAGGCAAAGACAAAGGTAGAATCATTACACGTAACGTTAAAGGACCAGTAAGAGCACAAGATATCCTAATGCTCCGCGAAACAGAACGTGAAGCAAAGAAAATCACAAGATAAACATAAGGAGAATGATTGGTCATGCCAAAAGCAAGAAAATGTTCATTCTGCGGTAACGATTTCCCAGCGGGTACAGGCATGATGTACGTTAAAAACGACGGTTCCATTTTGTGGTTTGATTCAAGCAAATGCAAGAAAAGCAGCTTGAAATTCGGCAGAGATGCCCGTAAACTAAAATGGACCGAATACTACGGCAAAGAAGAAAAAGGCAAAGCCTAAACTTAACCGTAGCACGCCATCAAACCAACCCATTTCTTATTTTTTAGTTTTTAAAATTTTTAACCCGTTTTTAACCTAAAGTTTATCAATCCAGCGCTTTTAGAAAAACTGCTGACTGGTGCCTAAATGCCGCTTTTGTATGCAAGAAAAGAGGTTTTCCACTGGCTAACACAGGGCTTAAAAGACATTGATGTCCGTAAAGGTAAGCCGTTAAGCGGTGACTTTGCAGTTTTCCAGTGTGGGCCTAAAATTTTGCGTTTTCGAATTGTTGGGGTTGAGTCGGGACAGCTTTCTGATGTTGTTAGGATTGATAATTTTTTGCGGGTTATTCCTTCTGCTGATAGTTTGACGGCGGCTTTGGCTTACGTGCAAGGTTTGTATCCTGATTATGGTGGAGTTTTTACGGCTTATTATCTTGAAGTTTGCAAGCGGTAAATGTGTTTGCTGTTTGCGTACTTGCGACGCGGTGCACTGTATTTTTGCAAGCGTTTTTGTTACGTTTTACGTAAAATAAATGTGCTATTCGTAAAGCTTAAATATGCAGTTACGTACTAATAGCATCCAAAGAGGAATAACCTATGTTCAGATTCAATGGCTGCACAACAGCTTTAATCACGCCAATGAAGGCAAACCAGCAAGTAGACTACGAAGGATTACGCCGCCTAGTAGACTTCCAAATCCAAGAAGGCGTAAAAGGCTTACTCGCCGTAGGAACAACAGGCGAATCACCAACCCTAAACTGGGAAGAACACTCTAAAGTAATAGAAAAAACCCGCGAATACGCAAACACAAGATGCCTAACAATAGCGGGCACAGGAAGCAACTCCACACAAGAAGCCATTGAAGGAACCCAACACGCCCAAGACTCAGGCGTAGATGCCGTATTGCTAGTAGACCCCTACTACAACGGTCCAAGCTCAACAGAAATCCGCCGCGAATACATCGAACCAATCGCAAGTAAATTCCCAGAAATTCAAGTAATCCCATACATTATCCCTGGACGAACTGGCTGCCAACTTCTCCCACAAGACATAGCCATACTCCACCAACAGTACCCAAACGTACGCTGTGTAAAGGAGGCAACAGGCGACCTGAAGAATATGGAGTTAACAAGGCAGTTTTGCGGAGAAGACTTTGAAATAATCAGCGGCGACGACGACAAAACATACACCATGATGGTGAGCCCTGACATAAAGGCAAACGGAGTAATCTCTGCAGTATCTAATGTTGCTCCCCGGGCAGTAGCTGAAATGGTGCATTATGTACTTGACGGAAATGAAGAAGCTGCAGCAGTAATCCAACAAGCACTCCAACCACTATTTGGCATTGTTACTGTAAAGACGCAGGAACCAACACCTTACGGTCCAGTAACATGCAAAGCCCGAAACCCACTTCCAATTAAGACACTCATGAATATCCTTGGCATGCCGTCAGGACCATGCAGGCAACCATTAGGAAAAATGACTCGACAAGGCATCGAAAACGTACTCGCAAACGCACGTAAAGTTTACGAAGCTAACCCGCAGGTGCTTGAGCCAATCGCTGAATACTTCTGCGTAGACCTCAAGGACCGTTTGTACAATGAAAAGTACCTTGAGGGATTAACGTATGCTTAGGCTCTGTGTTGCAGGCGCAGCAGGCAGAATGGGTCAGGCAATCATTCGGGAAGCCAAAGCTAAGGGTATCCTAACTGTTGGCGCCATAGAATCCCCCAACAATCCTGCCGTAGGCAAATCCCTTCGAGAATTAGGAATCTCTGAGCAAGACACAGTAATCTTAAGCTCCGATAACCTTGTCAGTGCACTTGCCGAAGCTGATGTTTTCATCAGTTTCACAGCACCAGTAGCCGACATAGCAAACATCCCTATAGTTGCAAATCAAGGAAAACGCATCATCCTCGGCACTACAGGGTTCACGCCAGAACAAAGACGAACAGTAATTGAAGCAATGAACGGCAAGGTTCCAGCAGTATTCTCTCCCAACTACAGCTTAGGCGTAAACATATTCTTCAAACTCGCCGAAGCACTCAAAGCGTTCCCTGAAGGCTATGATTTCAGCATAAATGAAATCCACCACACAGGCAAGAAGGACGCACCAAGCGGAACCGCCCTAAAACTTGGAGAAATCATCTCAGAAATACGTGGTTACACAAAAACTGTTACAGGCCGAGAAGGCATAAGCCCAAGGCAACCTGACGAAATGGAAATAACTGCTCTCCGTGCTGGCGGCGTCGCTGGAGTCCACGACTTAGTCGTTGCTGGACCACACGAGATGCTGCGGATTGAACATACCGCGTTTTCCCGGGATGCTCTTGCTCAAGGCGCCGTTTATGCGGCACAATGGTTAAGCAATCAGGATACGCCTAAAGTGTACAGTATGGCTGACGTTTTAGGTTTAGCTTAACCTGCCTTTTTTACCCGTTAACTTTTTTATCAAGAAAAATATACAAAAGAACATACAAAGGAAGAAAAAAGTCATGTCGAATAAGCGTAAAGTCGCCATTCTTGGCGCAACAGGAGCCGTTGGACAACGGTACATACAGCTACTGCAGGGTCACCCCTGGTTTGAAGTTTCAGTGCTAGCCGCCTCAGAGCGGAGTGCAGGCAAAAAATACAAAGACGCATGCACCTGGCTTATGGAAACCGAAATGCCAAAGGAAATAGGTGAGATGCCCGTTGCCAACATAGATGTTAAGTCAGCGGAGCAAACAGGCGACTTCGACTTAGTCTTCACTTCCCTTCCTGGTGACTTAGCAGGACCAGTAGAAAACGAGTTCGGCGCGCTATACCCAGTGTTTAGCAAAGCAAGTGCTCACCGTATGGATAGAGATGTTCCACTTATTGTTCCAGAAATTAATCCTGACCATACTGCTTTGGTTAAGGTTCAGCAGAAGAAGCGTGGCTGGAAAGGCTTCATTACAACTGACCCAAACTGTAGCACAATCGGCTTAGCAATCACTCTTGCACCTTTAGCACAGTTTGGTATCCAGCAAGTTATGGTTACCACGATGCAGGCGCTCAGCGGAGCAGGCTACCCTGGTGTCTCTTCACTAGACATAATTGACAATGTAGTGCCATTTATTTCAGGTGAAGAAGACAAAATGGAAACTGAAGCCCTCAAAATCTTAGGCACATTCGACGGCGACGGCATTAAGTATGCTGATTTCAAGATGAGTGCAAGCTGCAACCGTGTCAACGTAAAAGACGGACACCTTGAATCCGTATTCATAAAATTGGCAGATGAACCCTCACTTGAAGAAGTCGAGAAGGCATTTGTAAGCTTCCAAGGTGAACCACAACGGCTCAAGTTGCCCTCTGCTCCAGAACAACCCATATTTGTCCGCCACGAAAAGAATCGTCCCCAACCACGTTTCGATAGAGACGCAGGAAACGGTCAAAGCGTAGTGGTGGGCAGACTGCGAAAGGATCCAATAATGTCGATTAAGTACATGTGCTTAAGCCACAACACTGTCCGAGGAGCAGCTGGCGGCGGCATTTTAAGTGCTGAGCTGTATGTTTCTAAAGGCTTAGCTTAAATTCCACTTTATTTACTAACTTTGAAATCTGGTGTGAATTAATGGTTAAACGCAAACTTCGTGAACCCTTAGAGGACCGCAAAGGCAACCTGTATTTTGACGGTTTCTCAGTTAAGGAATTAGCCCAAAAGTATGATACTCCACTTTACGTGATAAGCGAGAAGCGAATCCGCGAGAACTATAACCGGTTACATGACGCCATAGTAAACAAGTACAAGGACCTGCGCATTTATTACGCCTGTAAGGCTAACACGAACCTTACCGTGCTAAAGATTCTCCAATCAGAAGGCGCCTATCTTGATGCTGTTAGCCCCGGCGAAGTCTTTATGGGTTTAAGCAGCGGCTTTACCCCTGACCGTATCCTATTCACTGGAACTAGCGTCCGAAACGACGAACTAAAATTCCTGGCAGGCGCAGGCATCACAATAAACATTGACAGCCAATCTGAACTTGACCGCCTACTCAAAATCTCCGTGCCTCCAATCGTTTCGGTACGTGTTAACCCTGAAGTCGGCGCGGGACACCATAACCACTGCATCACAGCTGGACCACAAACAAAGTTTGGCCTCTGGGAAGAAGAAGCAATAAAGGCTTATGCCACTGCAAAGAAGGCAAGAGTTGAACGCTTCGGCATTCATATGCACATTGGCTCAGGCATCTTAAAGATTGACCCGTATGTTCAGGCAGTGGAGAAGTTCCTAAGCATTGCCAAGCGAATTCACGACGAGTTGGGCATAACTTTCGAATTCATCGATATCGGTGGCGGTCTCGGTGTTCCTTATCAACCTAAAGACAAGGACTTAGACTTATCAGAGTTCGCGACCAAAGTGGTTTCACTTTTTAAGACTAAGGTGAAGGAGTACGGTTTAGGCAAGCCTTTCCTGTGCATTGAACCCGGCAGATATCTTGTCTGTGATGCAAGCATCCTGCTAACAACAGTTAACACTGTAAAGATTACGCCGCACCGCAAATTTATCGGCGTAGACGCAGGCTTCAACACCCTTGTTCGTCCAGCAATGTATGGTTCCTATCACCCGATTCTGGTAGCTGATAACCTAAACCCCGAAGACACAGAAACCTTCGATGTTGCTGGTCCTCTCTGCGAGTCAGGAGACCTCTTAGCAAAAGACCGCGAATTGCCCCTTATCAATGAAGGCGACGTTTTAGCGGTTCTTAACGCTGGCGCTTACGGTTTTAGCATGAGTTCCCAGTACAATTCTCGTCCACGCGCGGCAGAGGTTATGATTCGTCAGGGAAAAACTGTATTAGTCAGGGAACGAGAGCAACTTCAAGACTTGCTGACAAGTCAACGGATGGCACAGCAGAGTGAGTAATATGCAGTTTTGGAAAATGCACGGGTTAGGAAACGATTACGTAGTAATAGATAACCGCGACGAAAAGATAGGCGACCAAAAAGCCGCAGACTTAGCCAAGAAGCTTTGCACACGCCGATTTTCTGTTGGCGCTGACGGGTTGCTGCTTGTTTGCAACTCGAAAGTGGCTGACGTGAAAATGCGGATTTTCAACTCCGATGGCAGCGAAGCTGAAATGTGCGGTAATGGTATCAGATGTTTTAGCAAGTACTGTTACGAAAACGGTGTTGTTAAGAAGTCTGAGTTTCAAGTTGAAACCCTTGCTGGCGTAAAGAGCATCTGGCTAAATCTCAAGGGCGATGAAGTTGTAACCGTAAAGGTGGACATGGGTGTGCCTACTTGGGAACGCAAATCCCTGCCCATGGCTGGCGAAGGCACATGTATCAACGGCAACTTGGTTGTTGACGAAGAAACCTACAACGTAACCTGCCTATCCATGGGCAACCCACACTGCGTAATCTTTGTAGAAAACGTAGCTGAAACCCCAGTTGAATACGTTGGTCCCATGGTGGAAAACCATGAAGCCTTCCCCAAACGCACCAACGTCGGCTTTGTAGAAGTCATAAGCAAGAACGAACTGAAAGTGCGTGTTTGGGAACGCGGCTGCGGCGAAACCCTTGCTTGTGGCACTGGAACCTGCGCTGCCGTAGCAGCTGCAAACCAGCTATGCAAAGTTGGAAACAAAGTGACTGTTCACGTGCTTGGCGGCGACTTGCAAGTTGAAGTTGGCAAAAGCCTGTTTCTAATCGGAGCTGCCGAAAAAGTTTACCAAGGAACACTATTCGGAGAAAACTAGAATGAACTTTGAATACGCAGAAAGAATCAAACGGTTACCGCCGTACCTATTTGCTGAAATCGAAAAAATGCAAAAAGAAAAGAAAGCCCAAGGCGTCGACCTAATCTCCTTGAGCATTGGCGACCCTGACCTTCCACCACCAGACTTCGTGGTTAACGCACTCGCCAAAGAAGCTTCCAACCTGAAAAATCATAATTATTCCTTTAGTCAAGGCGAACCAGACTTCCGAGAAGCAGTTTCTGTTTGGTACAAGAACCGTTTCGGGGCCGACGTAGCGCACGACCAAGTTGTCGCCTTGCTTGGTTCCAAAGAGGGTATTGCAAACGTTGCACGTGCCTTCATTAATCCGGGCGATAAAGTGCTTGTTCCTGACCCAGCTTACCCGGTTTACGCTAACGGAAGCACAATTCTTTGTGACGGCGTTGCTGTGCCGATGCCGATGCTTGAGGACAACAATTTCCAGCCTGACCTTAACGCCATTGACCCACAAAACGCACGCATGATGTTCCTTAACTACCCTAACAACCCCACAGCCGCAACAGTTGACAAAGCATTCCTAAAAGAAGCCGTAGACTTCGCAAAAGACAACAACATCATCCTCTGCTACGACAACGCTTACTCAGAAATCACCTACGACGGCTACCGTGCACCAAGCATCCTTGAAATCCCCGGCGCAGAAGAAGTCGCAATCGAATTCCATTCACTCAGCAAAACTTTTAACATGACAGGCGACCGCATCGCATTCGCAGTCGGTAACAAGCAACTCGTAGCAGGCTTAACAAAAATCAAATCCCAAATAGACTCAGGACCACCAGTCTACACACAAAAAGTCGCAGCCGCTGCACTTGGCGTCTACAAGAACAGTGACCAACCAGAATTCCTGCGCAAAAACAACCAAATCATGGCAGAACGCCGCGACCTACTCGTTAGCACCTTAGCAAAGATTGGTTACCCCTGTAAATCACCCAAAGCAACGTTTTATGTGTGGGTAAACTGCAAGGGCGATTCAATGAAGTTTACAGCTAAACTGCTTGATGTCGGTGTCGCTGTGACTCCGGGTATAGGCTTTGGCAAGTACGGTGAAAGCTATATACGCATGACTTTTACGCAGCCAAAAGAACGTATCAAAGAAGCCTGCGAACGCATCGCCAGCGCTTTCTAAAATCCTTTTCTACCATTTTTTAACATACTAATGACTTGTTTTTCAGTCATTAGGACCTACCCCCTTTAGTGATTCCGAAAAAGGGCTATTTCTACTACCCCATATAGGTTTCAACATATAACCTCTAATAGGGGCCTATTAGGATCCAAATAGGCTGGTGAAGGGTTTTTGACTAAACGTTTTCTTCGTCGTCTATGTGATTTTCTTGGGATTCTTGGGTGCTTTGCTGTTTTGTTTTCCAGTCTGCCCGAAGCTTTTTAGCCATGTTGCCGTCTTCAAGTATAACTGGTCCCCTGTAGCCACAATTGTGGCAGTCCCAAATTGACCAAAGCTGAGGCATACCTTGAGCCCAATAAACCTCGTCTGAACCACATTTGGGACAATACTTGATTGAAAACAGTTTTGATTTCTTCGCTGGTTTCTCTGTCAAAATGTTTCCCTCTCACCTACTTTAGTGGTTTTTATGATTAATATTTTTCTAAAATACACTTAACTGTGGAAAAAACGTTTTTGACCCATTCCCTATAGGTTTATGCATAGAACCTCTAATCTGA
>JAWRIR010000139.1:0-15587 GCA_040268405.1 Thermoproteota archaeon
GCTTCAAGTGTAGTTCAATCGTTAATTATCGAGCTTGAAGGCACAGAAAACAGGATATCCACTGAACGCATGCGTTACAACGAAGCAGTCGGCGACTACAACACCGCAATCAAAGTGTTCCCTGCAAACCTTTGGGCAGCAGGCTGGGGTTTTGAAAGCAGAACATTCTTTGAAGCACAAGTAAACGCTTACACAGCGCCCCAAGTTAACCTTTAACAGGTTTGAGGTTCCGGCTGGGTTTGCAAAGTAACCATTTAGCCCCCATTTTCTTACTATTCCTAATTGCAGCTCCAGTCCTTTTTGCGTACCCATGCCAAGCCCAAATTATCGAGTACGATTGGATTGCAGACATAGAAGATTACGCTTACACAATTGACCTAAACACCACCGCCGAAATAGTGGTTTGCGTGCTTCCTTCACTTCACGGTCACGGAGTTATTGACAGTTCTGGCAACGAGATTACTGACATTATCCAGTTAGGCGTCAAAATTCTTAATGATGAGCCGCTGGAGGTTTGGGATGGAGAACAAACAGGCATTGGTAAAAGCGGTAAAGACAACGGTGTTCTGGTTTTAATTGCATTGGAGGAGCGTCAGTGGCGTATAGAGGTTGGGTACGGTCTTGAAGGAGACATAACCGACGTAGAAGCCAACCTTATTGCTCAGGAATATTTGGTTCCAGAATTCCAACAGGGCAACTACGGCGAAGGCTTATACTACACTGTCGTTGCTTTGGGCGAACAAATTCCGCCTGAAACCCAGACAAACAACCGTCCAGCCAGAGGCGTATACTATTACGAAAGCACAGATGAACCCGTCCAAACAGAACCACCATTTTGGGACTACTACTTTTACGGCATGCCGCTTTGGCTGATTATAGTCTTGGCTGTTTTGGGCATTTTTGTGCCTGTTTTAGGTGGCGGAAAAATCCGTGGCGGGCGCTCAGGCGGCGGTGGAGCAGGCGGCAGATGGTAAAAAGCAGAGTTTAAGCTTGTTGCTTGTTTGTACTTTCAGCTACTTGTTTTAGAATGTTTGATGGGTCAACGCGGAGGTCTTTGAATGCTAACTCTTCAGGATTCATGCCCATTGCTAACCCGAGCAGTTGTGGATAGTGCAGTATGGGAATGCCGTAGGTTTCGTTGAAGAGTTTCTCTATTCTCAGCTCGTTGGTGTCGTACATTATGTGGCAGAAGGGGCAGATTGTAATCATTGCTTGGGCTTCGACGTCTTTTAGGTGGCTTAGTTTATCTCTTGCAAGCGACAACGCAACCTTGTCACTGACGCCGACGCTGGGTGCGCCGCAACATTCTGTTTCGTCTACGTAATCAAGGCATGTAGCGCCGGTTGCTTCAACAAGCAGTTTTAGCGTTTCAGGGTCTTCCGGGTCATCAAACCCAATATACTGTTTCGGACGCAAAAGATGACAACCGTTGTGTTCAGCAACTTTCAAGCCGATAAGTGGTTTGGTGACAGAGGCTTTGATTTTGTCTACGCCAACGTTTTCTTTAAGGAACTGCAACAAATGTTTAGTTTCGACTGCGCCTTTTAATTCTAAACCAGCCTCTTTGAGGTGCTCATTAATTTTCTGTTTTAAAGCTGGGTCATCTTTTAGGATTTTGTTAACTTTCTTAAGTGTCCCACCACAACCGGGGCACAACGTGAGGATGTTTAAGCCCTCCCGTTCTGCGAGAGCCAAGTTTTTTGCTGCCAAAACAAGCATGGCTTCATGGCTGACGGGGTCAAGGGGGAGACCACAACAGTTGAATTCAGGCATCTCAACAAGTTCAACACCGAGCTTAGCAAGGACTTTTCGTGAAGAAATTTCGTAACTTGAAACGCGGTAAGGAATGGCGCAGCCTAAGAAAATTAGGTACTTATTGTTGGTTGACATTTGTGGCGTCTCCTTTTTGGAATTTATCGACCAGTTTTATGCCTTTGAGGACTTTTTGGACGCTTTCTGCATTGCCTTTTGGCAGTGGTGGAAGACCTTGTGATTCACGTTTTTTTACGCGTAATTCGGGGATTTTGTAAGCGTAACCGGACTCAAGAACTGACCCAAGTTGGTCTTTGAAGACTTGAGGCATACAACCGTTTTCTACTGCTAAATTGCGGAATACACGGATGACGCTGGCTACTTCAATATCTTGTGGACACCGGTCTGTACAAGTGAAACAGGCTGCGCATAACCACAGAGTGTCGCTTTTTAGCACGCGGTCTTTTAAGCCAAGTTGTGCCATGTGAATTAGGGTTCTTGGACGGTAACTGTCACTGTAGCGGGCTACTGGGCAATCGCTGGTGCAGGTTCCACATTGGAAGCATCTTAAGATTTTTTCGCTTCCATGCATCTTTACAAGTTCATACTTAAATTTGGGGTCCAGTTCCGACGCTTTTATCGGCTGTTCCCGGCTAGAAGCTTGAGTTGCTGGTGTCTCAGTCATAAATTTTTTTCACCCAGACAGTTTAGATAAGGTAAACCGTGCGTGCTTAGTTACAACTCAAAGCAAATTAAACTACATAAAGTTAATTCACTACAGAAAAGAAAATTTCCCTGAGATTATCAGAAAAGTTTATGGCTGTTTTTTATGGTTTTTAGGGTCACGAAGGTTCTGAATTGGCGAATCATCAGTGTAACCCTGCTCAGCCTGAGTTTGCTGGTTTGTTTTTGTTTCAACTTTTTTTGCTTGGCATTCTTTGCTGCTGAATTCAACGCTGTTTCCAAGCTTGTAAATGGTTCTGCCAAGCCTGCGTTCGCCAATAGTCTTAGTGCATCTGCCCATTTTTGCTCACAAATTTTAGTTGCCCAATCTAAGATTTAGATGTTTTTACGGAAAACCCCGACAGTTCTGGGCAAAGCCTTGCCTTCAAAACTTGTTCGGTAACCATAGATGCCATCCCAACTGTGAACCGCTTTTTCTACAATATAGTTCATGTTAAACCTGCTAGCAAGTCCCGTTAAAGCCAAAACTACGCCAGATTTTATGTCAGGCAAACCAATACATGTAGCGGCACAACGCAGGTTAGCTCCAGTTAAGGTTGAAGTAAAATCTAACAGGGTTTTGCCGTATTCAAGCCCAAAAACCGGAGCAGGCACTGCAGGTGAAATAGTTTTGCCTTCGCCGTAAACCTCAATCGTGGGTGCACTGGATGAAAAAACGGTTTTTACAGTCATAACTTCCCCAACCATGACGGTTTCAAGCGTGTTGCCGTAACCCATTTGGATTTCAACGGGTTTTTGCGGTTCAAACATTGCAGTATTTACCCATTTAGCCTGCAGGTCCTCTACTGTAAAGCTGAATTTGGACACTAAGCCAACTGCCAATTCTGCGGTTAGTGTAGTGGCGGTTATGCCATATTTTTGCTGCAGGTTTTCTTGGTTAATGCGAATAACGTTTTTTGGCGCTATAAAGGAAGAGTATTTTCTGGATAGGTCTACAGTTGCCAACACGGTTGCCTCAATGTGAAAATAGTTAAAAGGGGTTAGCCTATAAAAATAAGGATAGTTGAAGATGCAACAGTTTAAAGATTATTTTGCGTATGCTTCAACTAAGTCGCGGGCAGTGATTATTCCCACAAGCTTATCATCTTTCATAATGGGCAAACGTCGTATCTGCTTCATAGTCATTGTTGTTGCGGCTTTGTGAACACTGGTTCCCGAAGGAATCGAGATTAACTCGGTAGTTGCACGTTTACCAACGCTTGATTCCAAGCCGTCAACTTCACTAAGAAAAGTATTAAGCAAATCACGTTCAGTAAAGATTCCTGAAATCTTGTCTTTTTTAGTAACAAGTACGCTGCCAACCCGTTTTTCACCCATAGTCATAGCGATTACGCGTATGGGCGTTGCTTCGTCAGCAGTAATTACTTCCTTTGTCATGAAATCATCAACCAACGCTTCAGTTTCAGGAATATCAGGCAAACTTCGAATCAAATCAGAAGCCGTTACTATTCCCATCATTCTGCCACAGTCAAAAACGCCCAAGCGGCACTTTTTCTGAATCATCATCTGCGCAGCCTCCTTAATCTTGGCACTGTAACAGATGGTTGCAAGCGGGTAAGACATGTGGTTTTCTACCAGTTCCTGTATAGGCTCTTTACTTTGCGCAAAAACTTTGCTCAGCAGGTCCCGCTCAGTTACGATTCCGACAGGAGTTTCATATTTTTTAACAATTAAGCTACCGATGTGTTTGGCACCCATTATTCTTGCAGCTTTATCCATTGACTCTTCCGGCGATATGGTGAATACTTTAGGAGTCATAATTTCTTCTACAAGTTTATAACGTTCTAAGTCACGCTTGTACTGGTCATACGCACTGTCGAGGATGCTTGGGAACTCTTTCTTAGAGTTTTTAATTATCCCCATAAATTCTTCCTCAATATAGTACTTCTCACTTTACCTAATTAAGATTTAATCAAATAATAAATTATAAAAAAATTCCTATACGCCAACACGGTTAAAAACCAAACAAGCATTAAATAACATATGACCTTTTTATGAAAAACATAACCTCAACAATTAAACAAACAATAACAATACCCGCCTCACCAAAACAGGTCTACGACGCCTACGTTGACCCCAAAATACAAAGCCAATTCACAGACGCCAAAGCAACAGGAAAACCATCCGTAGGAGGCAAATTCACCGCGTGGGACGGATACATTTTCGGTAGATACCGTGAACTTGAAGACGGCAAACGCGTCGTTCAGGAATGGATGACAACCGATTGGGAAGAAGGTTACGGCGCATCAAAACTGGAATTGACCTTCAAAGCTGTGCCTGAAGGAACAGAAATCACTCTCGTACATTCTGACGTCCCAAAAGCACAGGAATACGAAGTTGCTGAAGGTTGGACAGAATTCTACTGGAATCCTCTAAAAGAATACTTCAACCAAAAAACTAAACCGTAACACCAAAAAGTGTTTTTGGAAACCCTTAAATCCACTTGAAACCTCATTTTTTGTTGAGGAGTTTTTGTGGCAATCTATATCGTAATGTCCACCCTTACTTCTGAAGGCAGAAAAACAATCAAAGAACGCCCCGACCGCATTAAAGAAGTCAACAAAGAAATTGAAAAACTCGGCGCAAAAGTCATTGAACAGTACGCAACAATTGGCAGGTACGATTTTGTTAGCATAGTTGAAGCACCAGACAACGACGCCATCACTCGGGTTTCAATCGAGCTGGGTTCAAGAGGAACAGTACACATCATGAGCATGCCAGCGAAACCAATCGACGACTTTCTACAAATGCTCAAAAAATAAGACAACTAAACAACTAAGGCTTCTAAACTTGAAAGATAGGTTACAGCTTACAAAAGTTAATAAAACAAACGCAGGCTTGTTAGGTTGGTGTAATCAGTTGATTAACGGTAAAACCGCTTTAACAATAGGACTCACAACTTTCACGTTGGGAATTCTGTTTAGTCAGTTGATACATTTTGAAGTGGCAAGTATTCCAGTTACCGATTTTATGGCAGGCCTATTTCTCGGGTTATCCTTAGTGATGAACCTCAAATATTTGGTCTCACGAAGAGCAGCCACCAGAAAAAACGGAATAACCATTGCCTAAACCATTTTTAATCTAATTATTGACAATTTTAACGTTTAGATTATCCAACCTACCAAGAAGCTTATCAAAGGCGCTAAAACCCACCCTGCAACAATTACCAGAAAAGGTTTCAGCGACATAAACTTGGCTTTGTAAGAAATGCCTGTTCCGAAAACTGCAGCGGCTGTTGTTTGTGTGTTTGATAAAGGAATGTTGAGAAAAGCAGCTATCTCAACTAAAATAGTGGAAGTTGCAAGGGTAACTACGGCGTTGGAGTACCGCATTAAGTAGAATTCTTGGGACATTCTGCGGATCGACCCTTCAGCAAGATAGAATGTGCCGACACAAATTGCACCCACTGCTACGACTACCGTTATCAGGTTATAGCCCGCGGTTGCCACAATTAGACCTAACGTGTTAGCACCTAACCCAAAAGCGGTTGTAAAGGAAAGCACAATTAACAACGCTTTGTAGAAACGTATTCTACGCCAAATATCAGTTACTTTACGTTTGTTTATAATTCGCATCATGTAAAATGAGATGAGCGCTGCCACTGCAGGGGCAACAAACCACATTGACGCTACTTGAGACATGTAGGTTAAGCTGGTTGTGATACCTTGAGAATATGATAAGCCAGCGAGCAAACCGACAAGAGACATACTCAAAGATAAAGGAACCCTTGCCAAATGTGCAACACCAAAAATAACAGTAGCTGAAAGCAAAGCAGCGACCTGAAGTTCAATCGAGGGATTAGGCAACAGAACAGCCACTGAACGAGCCATACCAGAACCCTGAATAATCAAGCCTGCTGAGAATCCTGCAAGCCCCAACAATGCGCCTGTACGTTTTGAAATTATCCGTGCACCAACCGCTGGACCAACACAAGCGGAAAGGTTGTTTCCTGCCACTAACGCAACGGCAAGAAAAACCAGAATTACAAGCAGCACTTCAAAAATCAAAGCAGTCTCACTTTAAAATTGATGTTATAACTGACAGAATCAAGTCTGAAAGGTCTTCGCAGCCGTCAAGGATGTCGTCGAATTTGTGGAGCAATTCACTGTAATGGTAGAATTGCAGGTAATGCATACGGGGAGCTTCATGGTATAGCCAGTCAAAGCCTTTGTCTTTTATATCGTCACCCTGCTGTTCCAAAGCTTCTATTTCTTTTCGAAGACGCAAAATATCAGACAAGTCAGACATTGACAAGGTAGTTTTCACTTTTGCTAACGCTTGACCCGCTAAATCCAGCATAGTCCTGAATAGAGCCATCCATTCAGCTTCTTGTGGAGCATCTGAATATGGAAATTTAGCTTTGCACATTCTGCAAATCTGCCGACTTTGATAGTAATAGCCATCAACAATGTCGTCTGCGACGCTTACGCATTCCAAGAGGTGGTCTAAAATGTTTGGGCTAACTGCGCCGGTTGTTATGTCCTCGTTGACTTTAAATGCGATGTCGTCGGATTGTTTTTCCAGCATTCGGACTTTTTGCATGTCAAGGTCAAGGGTTTTCTCGTTTTGGCATTCACCAAGCATTTCGTATAGTATCTTGTTGGTTTCTTCGGCTATGCTGATGATTTGGGCGATTTCGCCGAAAATGTTTTTTTCGCCAACTACGAGGATGTTTTTGAAATTTTTCACCGTGAATTCTCCCGGTTTATAGGCAGGTTTTACGCAGGAGCCAATCTTATAAAACTATTGATACTATATAGTGCTTTTTTGGTTTTTAACCAAGAAAGTGAAGGGTAATAAGGGTTCCAGCCAAGAAGTGAATAAAAGAGCCTTTGCAGTTTTTCAAAACAAGAAGCATTAAACATAGAGTAAATACAATTTGGAGCTTAATATCAGTCTTAATTGCAAAATTTACCGCAAAAATGGTCTCATATGCGTTTTAAAGACAGTAATAAAGCTTAAAAGCAAACCTAAACATACTAAATTTTATCTAAAAATTTTTAGGAGAAAATAAAAAATAATGCAAAAAATCAATAGTAAAGCAATTTTTTCAACAATATTGATATTGATTCTTGCAGCTTCTTCAATAATGATACTGTCAACGCCAGTTCAAGCGCAAACACAGCTTCCACCAACCGTAACGAATCCGACAAACATGCAAGAAGGCGGTTCAATACCGGGACCTTTAGCATCAGGCGTTACAGCTGATGTAACCATAGAAACACACGCATTTTTAAGCTTCCGACCTAACCCAGTCGGAAAAGGTCAAACAGTTCTAGTAAACGTTTGGCTTAATCCGGCAACACATGCAAGTCGATACCTCAAAGACTATGAAATAATAATCACTGCACCAGATGGATCAAAAGAAACAGTAAAGAAGGATTCCTATCAAGCAGACACTACTGCATGGTTCGAATTCACACCAGATCAAGTAGGAACATGGACACTTCAATTTAAATTCCCAGGCGGATATTACCCTGCAGGCAACTATACCGCTGATCCCGGCGCGGTAATGGGTTCAGGCGTCTTTAGCTTCCCTGGATCTTGTTACTATGAACCAAGCGAAACTCCTGAACAAACATTAGTTGTTCAAGATGCTTGGGTACCATCTTGGCCAGAAGCTCAACTTCCAACTGATTACTGGGAGCGCCCAGCAAGGTTAGAAAACAGGGAATGGTGGCCAATATTAGGCAACTATCCGGGCACTGGTTATCAGGGTGGAGGACCAACTTGGGATGCAATGTATCCAGACACTAACCCAATGTGGAGCAGCCAATACAACTTCCATCCATGGGTACAAGGACCAAACACAGGGCACATAGTATGGAAACGTCTAAACGGCATAGCTGGTTTGATAGGAGGACCAGCAGGACAATTAGGAACTACTAGTGGCGGAGGAGGACCCTTCGGCGGAGGCGGCTTCAACTTGATTTACGCCGGATTAGTTTATGATAGCTATGTAAAACCAGGCACAGACGGAGCCACTTATTGGCGATGCACCAATTTACGCACAGGTGAGTTGATGTTTGAAGTACCAGCAGCGACTACCACAACATCATTCTTCGGCATGACCTTTACTTCTTCTTTGACGCCAAACATTATTATCTATACAACAGGCGGTATGTTAGAAGTTCCAGGCGCTACTGCAGGAGAAACCTATTCAAATGAATTGGTAGCATTTTCTGGCGGCAGACTCTACAAATGGAATCCATGGACTGGAGCGTTAACATTAAACATTTCAACTGCCCCATTGACTAGCGGTACATTGTACAATCAGTATGAGGGCTACGTTTTAAGCATACAAAACATTGGCAACCAAACAAATCCAAACTATCGATTGATTAACTGGACAACAAAAGGCACTTCCAGCAGTATGGCTTCGAGAGTACTTAACAACGTATCCTATGCAAGTGCTAGTTTGCCTTCACTAATTGATTGGCAAGCAGGTTACGGTGCTACAGTTACCAGCCTTACTCCACCAGAAGTTGGTGCATGGGTTGGAACAAACGTTAAAGGCTACAATTTATGGACAGGACAAATGCTATGGGATAAAAATGTCACAGACACATGCTATAGTACTGCATGCTCTGTTGCAGATCACGGCAAAGTCGCTGCTTTAATGATGGGTGGCTACTTTATGGCGTGGGACCTTGCTACAGGCAACTTAGCTTGGAAAGGAGAAGCAATGGATTATCCATGGAGTGAACCTGCATTCGGCGCTTACTCAATACAATCAGCTTATGGAATGCTTTATCGCCAAGCATACGATGGTGTCTACGCTTTCGACTGGGATGACGGAAGCATAGCGTGGCATTACGTTGATTACGCATTAAGCCCATATGAAAGCCCATACACTGACAAAAACGGAACAACTGTATACTCCATCAACACTGGAGGAGTAATTGCTGACGGTAAAATGTACACATACAACACTGAACACACTGAAAGCTGGCCACTAACAAGAGGTTGGGGACTTTTATGCATAAACATAACCACCGGCGAACTTGTATGGAGAATAGCTAACCCAATGTCAATCGGCGGCATAGCAGACGGTTATCTTGCAGCAACTGACTCACGCGACGGCTACCAATACGTTTTCGGTAAAGGAAAAAGTGAAACCACAGTAACCGCACCAGACGTTGTAATTGCAAAAGGCAGTGGCGTTGTAATCAAAGGCACAGTGCTTGACCTGTCTCCAGCACAAACCGGTACACCTTGCGTTTCTGCAGATTCAATGTCAACTCAAATGGAGTACATACATTTAGCGTACCCGATTGGCGGAATATGGGGAAACAAGACAATAGACGGAGTTCCTGTTACATTGACTGCAATTGACCCTAACGGAAACACCGTAGATATTGGTCAAGTTACAACCAACGGTTACTACGGCACCTTCAGCATGGACTGGACACCTGACATGGAAGGAACATACCAAATCATTGCATCCTTTGACGGCGACGACTCATACGGCAGTTCATCAGCGTCAACATCAATAGTGGTAGGTGCAGCATCGCCAACGCCATCAAGCCAACAACAAGAGACATCAACTCCTGACTACACAATGACCATTGTCGCTATGGGCATAGCAGTAATGGTTGTTGTAGCAATAGTCGGCGTACTACTGTACAGAAAACCCTAAACAAAAAAGCAAACACCAACAACTAACCCCTTATTTTTATTTTTTTAGCCTCAAACAAAAAAGCTCAATTTTTCACAATTAAAAAAAAGGTTGTTTCCCCCATCAACCGCACCTATGACAAAAAAGAGGAACTGCTTGAATTGTACCTTAGTAAAGCTGCAAAGCCGCCCAAAGAAGTAAGCTGAGCTTTTTCTTCTGACCCAGTAAATATTACTTCGACCCGTGCTTTGGTTTGGGTAGCCGCATCTTCTAAAACGTCAATTATGCCTTTTTCAGCTAACTCGTAATCCACTGAACCGCACCGTTTACATGGTGTTGAAAGGAACTCTTGAATGCCCTGAAGGTATGATTTGTGTAGCAACTCGTTTTTTGTTAAGCCACATTTTTTGCAGGTTGCATCTGCTTGTATTAAATCGGTGGAGTCCGTGACAAGTGCCACTTCAACTGCACCTGTTTTTAGTCCTTCAAGCACTGGATCTAAACCAGCAATTGCCAACCCGTTGTCCTTGTTAAGTTCAACCATTAACCGCTGCATAACTTTACGCTCTACGGGCAAACAGACATTTTGGAGGCTGTCAACTGATTTGTCAAAAATTTCCCGCACACCCTCTGGACCAGCAGATTGAACATCAAACACGCCAAAAAGCGCATCGTTTAACATGTAATTCAAGTATTGACCTTTTAGAAAATCGTTTTTTGTCTGTCCAGGACCACCAACTATGAGCAAGGTAATATTGTGGTTTTCAAGAAACTCTTTTGCCGCATGCTCTGCAACTCTATGAAAGAAGAAACCAAGCGACATGTCACGTTCCCTCTCGTAACGTCTCTGGCTTTGACCACCCTTACCAGTTTTTCCCGCAACACCCGAAGAAATACTCTCCAACAACTCGAAACGTTCACCTACAATTAATCCAAAACTTGCCTGTTTAGCATCCAAAGCCAAGAGACCAACAACACGTTCATCGCGCAGCATTTGCCTAAGCGGTTCCAACTCAAAATGGTTATCAGCCTTGCAAAGGTACTCGGGAACTGGTTGAGGAGGAATAAGCTCTTCCACGTTTAAAACAGGTTTGGCCTGATTGTTACCAATATAAGTTCCTGCAAAAAGCGCTAAGCCAACGTCGGGAAGCACAGTTTTTGTTTTGAGGTGTTGGAGCACATTTTTTACGGAAGATTGGAGGCGGTCTGTGGCGTTGTTGGAGCCAAGGGTGGCGGATTCTGCTTCTTTTTTGATGTTTGCAACAACTTGGTCTATTGACACATTCGGGGGTACGTAGAGGGAAATGAATTCACGATCTATTGCTTCTTTGTTAGATAGCCATGCGATGAGTTTGCTTAGTTTGTGTTGTTTTGCGGAATGAGTAGTGGTTAATTGGCAGCCATAAAAACGGGTAACTTTTTCAGTAACCAAACAGTGGCACCCTTAAAAAAGTAACCGTGCAACCTAATTTATTAATTTCCTTAAACCTGAAAAATCAAGAATAAAAACGGATAGAGATGCACAACGGGCTTTAGTAACATTCATTGTTATGTGTTGTTGCAGTATTCTTCAATTTTTTCTGACGCTTTTTTCGCGAAAGCTATAGCTTCAATGACCGTTCTAGGACCAGTAACAACATCCCCTGCGGCGAATACGCCATCTTGCGATGTCCTTCCGCACTCATCCGCCTGTAAGAGTCCTCTCTGGGTGACTTTGGCACTGCCAACGCTTACGACGTCTGAGCCGGGACCTTGACCAATGGCAATAATAACGGAGTCAGCAGGCAATTCAAACGCTGATTTAAAGTCCTCTTTAATACTCTCGGAACCGTCTTCAGCAACGACTTTATCAACTTTCACGCATTTGACAGAGTTATCCATGATGCGGACAACTTGGCAGTTGTGAAGAAGTTTCACGCCGTCAATAGTTGCCATTTCCACTTCAGCTTTATCAGCCGTCACATCCTCAGGTCCTCTATAGTTAAGAATGGTTACGTCGGCGTGTTGCTTTCGGATGGCAGTTCTTGCCGCGTCCATAGCCACGTTTCCTGCTCCAAGAATCACAAGGTTTTTGCCCAGTTTGTAAACGTCAGGAGACCTCAAGTAGTCAACAGCAAAATGCACGTGCCCCAAAGTTTCACCTAAAAGACCAAAACGGTTAGGCCGGTTTGTGCCCGTGCAAATAAACACTGCGTCATAGCCATCAAGGAACATGTCTTCAGCGCTAAAATTTGTACCTATACGGGTGTTGGGTCGGAACTTGACATCTAAAGAATCAAGGATTTTTCGGTAAAACTCGAAAATGCTTCGGGGCAGCCTAAATTCTGGAATGCCATAACGCATGGCGCCACCGATGCTGTCCATTTCCTCAAATAAAGTGATTGAGTAACCCTTTTGCGCCAAAATGATGCTTGCTGTTATTCCAGCTGGACCGGCGCCTACAACTGCTACTTTTTTGCCGTTTTTCTCAACATGCTGGGGCTGGAAGGTTTCCAAGTAGAAACGGGAGATGTATTGTTCTATTTTGTAGAATTCGATAGGTTGACCTTTTTTGCCCAGTATGCAGTGGCCTTTGCAGTTTCTGTCATGAGGACAAACGATGGAGGTGATTGCGGATAAGGGGTTGTTGTTGAAAAGCAGTCGGGCTGCTTCTTCCAATTTGCCCTCAAGAAACAGGGTCATAACCTGTGGGATAGGTGTCGCAATGGGGCAACCCTTAGAGCAGCTGGGCACTTTGCATTTTAGGCATCGTTCAGCTTCAGACTTTATAGTTGACATGTAACCGCTCGTTTCTCCTTATTTTCGATGTTAAGGTTGGTTAAGGCTTTGCAGTGCTTCTTTTTCGGAATCAAATACCTTGAAAATTTGTGTGAACCCAGAGATTTCAAAAACCTCATGGACATAAGGTTTCATTGAGGATAAGAGAATTTGTCCGCCTTGCCTTTGCAGGGTTTTGGCTGAGGACAGAAGAACTCTAAGGCCAGCACTGGCTACATAATCAGTTTGGGCGAAATCGCAGACTATTTTTTTGGTGCCCTTAGCAATTAACTCTTTTAACGCCGCGTCGACATCGCTGGAAGTATAAGCGTCAAATCTAGGAACCATTACTAGTATAGTTGTATCTCCTTCTGTCCGTGTTTCCATGTTTTCTTTCTCCAGTAATCATTTTTTTATATACTTGGCGATTGTTAATAAATTCATATCGCCACTTCTACGATACCCTATTTCATCCATGAATTTTTTGATGAAAAATATGCCTAAACCGCCTTCCTTTCGCTCATGCAAACCGCTCTCTGTATCAGGCTTTGGCAGAGTAGTTGGGTCAAAAGGACTTCCCCAATCCATTAAGTCTACAACAAATTTATTCGATTTCTCAAACAGCATACAGCGAATGGCAATTTTTCCGTCATTTTTGTTTGCGTATGCATGTTTAATGATGTTTGTGCAAGCTTCATCTACTGACAATTGGACGGCATACACGTCTTTTACGTTCTGTATACCATAGTGCTGCATTGTTTCATCTATAAACGCGCTTATTTTAGGGAGACTTTCCAGTGTGCTTTCTACTGTAAGCTCAAAGCGTTTCATTGCTTCCTTCGTGGTTTTCGCGTTTTCTTCGGGCATCAGCTTTAAGTCCCCTTGATAATGAGTAATGTGATGTCATCCGCCTGAGGCACATCACCAGCAAAGGCTTTTACTTCAGCTAATATCTGCTCAAGAATCCCCTGAGCCGAAAGATGAGCATTACCTTGAATGATTTGAACAAGCCGAGTTTCCCCAAACAGTTCCCCCTCTGAATTGAGTGATTCTGTAACGCCATCCGTAAACATGACAACTACATCGCCTTCTGCAATCTTTATGGTTCGGGATTTATACGCCATGTTCTCGGCGGCTCCAAGTACGATTCCTGTTGGCATGAGTTTCTCAACTGTTCTGTCATGGCTTCTGAAAACCATTGGGGGGTTATGACCAGCGTTAACATAGGTAAGGGTTCGGTCTTTCTCGTTAAGCAGACCAAAAAAGAGGGTTACAAACATGCCAGATTTGGAGTCTTGTGTTATGGTGTTGTTGGAACTGTAAATTACTTTTGCAGGGTCGTGATGCCAAAGGGCGTTTACTCGAACTACAATTCTTGATAAAGCCATAAAGAGAGCTGCTGGAACGCCTTTTCCAGAGACATCGGCAACAAGCAGTCCATGCATGCCCTTATCAATAGTCATAACTTCGTATGGAATTACGTCAAAGAAGTCTCCTCCAACCTCTTTTGCCATGACAGTGCGGGCGGAGATATCAACGCCTGAAATTTGAGGGATTGATTCTGGCAGGAAACTTTTCTGTATTTCTGCAGCGATTTGAAGTTCAGCGTTGGAACGGGCAAGGCGCCCTTCTAGTTCTCGGCGTTCAGTTATGTCGCGTATTGTTTCGATTGCTCCGATAGCATTTCCTGTATTTGGGTCATACAAGGGCGTTGCCTTAGCCCAGAAATAGGCGCCGCCTAGCCGAAAATCTGGAATAAAGACGTCGACAACAAGAGTGTCCACATTTCGTTCAACAGTGGCATATTTTTCTTTTAATTCAGCTTCGGGCACGAAAACAAGGTCTGCCAACATTGGTCTACGTTTCTTGTAGAAGGGGATTGCATACTCATAATTGCCTTTTCCAAGCATTGAGTCTGCGGGTATGCTGGTTAACAGTTCCATTGCACTATTCCATGCAATAACTTTGCCTTCCAAGTCAATGACAAACGTTGCGTCAGGAAGGAAACTAAGGATGTCTGCGAGGCTGCGTCGTGACCTGATAAGCTCTTCTTCGGCACGTTTACGCTCCGTGATATCTCTGATTGTTTCGATGGCGCCAACTATTTCTCCCTGTGAATCATAGAGCGGACTAGCTTTAGCCCAAAGATATACCCCGCCTTGCCTGAAATCGGGCAGAAAGATTTCAACTATGAGTGAGTCACCAGTTTTTTCGACTGCGTCATATTTCTGTTCGATTTCGGAGTCAGGCATGAAAATTAGGTTTGCCAGCATGGGTCTGCGTTCTTTGTAGAATGGAAGGGCATATTCGTAATTGCCTTTTCCAAGCATTTCGTTTCGGGGCATGCTGGTGAGCATTTCCATTGCGCTATTCCACGCGATGACTTTTCCTTCCAAGTCAACGACGAATGTGGCGTCTGGTAAGAACTCGATTATTGCGTCACGGTATCTTTTGCCATCAGCATTCAAAGTTTTTTGCACCCGAGGAATAGTTAACCAAGAGGCTAACTAACTTATCAAATCAAGTGCGTATCTATTGTTTCTTACTTATATAACACTTCAAAAAAGCAGTTATATGAAAGTGTTATAAATCACCAGTTGGCAAAGTAGGAAGGCACAGCAGGAATACTATTGAACTATAAAATTGAAGTTGATAGAGAGAAATGCATTGCTTGCGGAACATGCTACCTTGTTGACCCAGCACATTTTGAAACTGA
>JAWRIR010000140.1:0-13875 GCA_040268405.1 Thermoproteota archaeon
GACTTTTGTTCCTTTACCTACTTCACTCTCCAAACTAATCGTACCACCTAAAACTTCTGTTAAACGCTTAACTACCGCTAATCCAAAGCCTTGACCTTTAGATTTAGTTGTCACCATCGGCTTAAACAGCTTGGGTTTAACCTCTTCAGGTATGCCTTCACCAGTATCTTGAATGCTAATAGCAACATTATTTTGATGCTTTGCAACTGTTACCGTAACTTTTCCACCTTTCGGCATAGCTTGGATAGCGTTTATACCTAAATTGTTTAGAATCCTCTTAAACAAGTCAAGGTCAGTGCAAATTGTGCCTACACTATTGTCTATATGATAAGAAGTCTGAATGTTTTTTGGCATGACTTTGCTTCCTAGCGCCGCCTTGATTAATGGTTCAAGCTCTACTTGGCTAAATATAGGCTCCAACGGTCTGGCAAAATCCTGTAAATCAGCAACAATCTTATTGATATAGTAAATATTCTCTTCTATAGATGACAGATTTTCTGTGATAGATACTTTAGCTTGATTATTCGGTAAACCATCTAATTCTGTTTTAGCTAAGTATATGTCGCCAGCGATTGCCTGCAAGGGATTGCGAATATCGTGCCCAACCATACCTGCAGTAGCGCCGATAGTTGCTAAACGCTCCTTGTCTTGGAGCTGTTTAGTGCGTTCCTCGACCAGTCTCTCAAGATTATGAGCATAATCTTGCAGTTCGCATTGTGCCTGCCTTAGGGCTTCTTCAGCTTCCATGCGTTCAGTGATATCTGTAAAGACAACGGCAACTTTATCGTTATGATAGGGGATAAAGAGCACGTCATACCATCGTTGTGTATCCTGATTATAACTTTCATAATGTGCAGATTTATTCTCTCGAATCACTTTTTCATACATGTCAAACCAATATTCTTCTATTTGAGGGAGGACGTCTCTAGCAAGGCTTCCTTTTATTTGCAACGATTTCAAGCCAGTTTGTTTCTCGAATGCACGGTTAACGTCAAGAAACCTGAAATTATTAACTTTCCCTTTTTCATCACGTATTAACTCTATTAATTGAAAACCATCATCCATAGCATCGAATAACGTTTGAAAGAGGTTTTCCTTTTCTACAGATGACATCTTATTTTCATAAAAATTTGATATTTTCGTAAGATAAACATCCAAATAATTGCCCAAAAAATTTCATATTTATAATAACGTTAGACAGAAATATTCTTTTTGGGGCAACAAAAAAATTCGAGCGCTAAGTAAAAATTAAATAGCCAAGCAATTCAAACCAACTAAGCCTGAACAAAGCAATAAAAGACATATACAATTGGGGCTTTTCTCATCTGCCGATTATTCAGCCCCGAATTAGTTAACATCCAATCAAAACATCGATTGTAACAAAACTATAAATCATCAGTCAAACTCTGAAAATATTGGCTAATTGGCTAGTTTTTTGGAGGTGAATTGCATGAATAGGAAGAATGTTCTGAAAATTTTACTGCCAACTTTTTTGTTACTTACGTTACTATGTACTGTTTCGCCTGCTTTTGCGTTCAGACCCCCGCAAAAATACGTTGTCGTAGCAGCGGGATATTCTCAAGACCAGGGTGAACAAACAATGAAAAACAATGTACTTTATGTCAAAGGCAGTGTCGGCGTTGGAGTTGACTATGGCTACCCTTGGGGGGATGGTACTCATGTACAGACAAATTATTTTTACCTTAATTATACCGACTATACTGGAAAACTTGTTGGCACGATAGAGAAAACTTTTGATGGTGTAACACTTAAAATGGTTGCTTGGTGTGAATTTAGCGGTGTTGGCGTATACACGTACCATGGACAAACTATTATGGTTGAAACTCCTAATGGTCCTGTTGAATTAACTGATGGCATGGAATTGATGGGTCTTTTGTATTCAGGTGGAGCTACGGGTTACACAATAAATAACCATCACTTAATTACTGTAAATGAAAAAATGACTGGAGTTAACGTTGCCGCTGGGCCATTAAGTGGTTGTGGTATAGTCGTCGGTACAGGAACCTACATAGTCATCAAATAAAATGTCAATCGTTTTTTCTTCTTTCTTCTTTTTTATCATTTTCCAAAAAAGATTCCGCTAACTTATCTCTTTAGCAATTTGTTTTATATACTAAAAGGGGGTAATCCACTTACCACTTGCAAGTGGAAATTATGGCTTTAGACGAAGTAGTCAGGGCAATAGTCACAATATGCATTTTGGTTTTCTCAGCTAAAGTATTAGGCGAAATCTTTTCTTGGCGAAAAATCCCTGCCGTTCTGGGCGAACTGCTGGCAGGCGTAGTCTTAGGCCCATTTGCTTTAGGTTCTTTAATCACTATTGATGGTTTGCCTTTAATCGAAATAAACGAAATAGTGAAAGCGTTTGGCGAAATCGGTGGCATACTAATTCTCTTTGTTGCTGGGTTAGAGATGACTTTTAGGGATTTTAGAAAAATTGGTGCAGGTAGCTTTGTTGTTGGCGCCAGCGGAGTGGTTATTCCATTTGCAATGGGTTACGGTATTTCGGCTGTTTTTGGTTTTGACACGATTACCTGTTTGGTTATCGCGTCCGCATTAGTTGCTACAAGCATTTCAATTACTGCCCTGGTTCTTCAGGAACTAAACAAGTGTAAGAAACAAGAATCTAAAATGATGATTAGCGCCGCAGTAGTTGACGACGTTTTAGGATTATCAATTCTGGGTGTAATAGTCTCTTTCATAACGACATCCCAAGTAATGACGCCACTTAGCATAGCTACCGTAATATTAACTTCTCTGGGCTTGTGGCTTGCACTCACGATTTTTTCAGTTGTAGTTCTTCCCAAAATAATTCACCTAACTTCTAAAGGCTCAGAAGACACGTTAGAAGCCGCAGCAACAGCATCATGCTTTGGCGCTTCAGCACTCGCAGCTTACCTTGGCTTATCGCCAATCGTTGGCTCCTTTGCAGCCGGAATGGCAATTGCAAGCACAGAAACAGTTGAGAAGATTAGAGATTTTTCAAGAAAAATTAGCATAATATTTTCGCCTGTTTTCTTCGCTTTAGCCGGCGCAGCTTTCGACATTAAGGCTTTCTTAACGTTGGACTGGTTCTTCTACGCCTTTTTCATAATACTGATTGCTGTCGCAGTAATTAGCAAAGTAGCAGGTTGTGGGTTACCCGCAGCGTTTTTCCTTAAGAACCGCGTTAAGGGGCTTCGTGTTGGCTGCGGCATGATATCCCGTGGCGAAGTAGGTTTAATCGTAGCGGGAGTCGCCATTTCCGCTGGTGCAATAACCCAGACAACTTACGCAATCATATTAGGCATGATAATGGTAACCACTTTCATTGCACCTTTATTGTTAAGAAAAACTTTTGAGGACCTTAAAACTGATGATGACCAAACCCAAGAAAACGAGTGCGAAGAGTACATACCCTTGGCAGAAAGGTAAATTCAACCTTCAACTTTTGGTTTCTAAAACTTTCTATTACCTGTCATCCTTTGACATGTTTTTCAAATTTTAAAATAACCAAAATTTCAACAATATTATTTTGTTCCCTTCTGTGTTTACATAGTTGGGACAAGCGAAACTGCCTTTGAAAAATACATTTATTTTTTGGCAAAAAATTGAAACTCCGATGGTTTTAGATGCTACGAGCCCCAACGTTTGCATAGCCAAATCAACAAGGCAGGGAAAATCTTAAAATCAAAATGCTGTGAACTCTAAAAAGAGAAAAACGCGAGACATCTGATTTAACGATTAAATGTTTTTAAGGCTTATTTTTTGGAGCGTTCGCGGAAAGGAGCTGGAATTATTTCTCGTTCAAGTAACGCGTATGCACTTACGCTTCTTCTTTCAGTATTTGTCTGAGGTAACGTGGCAATGTTTGAGAATTTTACAATCCATCCTTCGTTGGCTAATTCGTTTATTTCTTGTTGAAACCTGGATTTTACCGAGCTTCCAAAACAAAATTCTCCAGAAGTATCTTCCCAATAAACCACTTTGTATTCATTCATATAGAATCCACAACCGTCTGTAGTTAAGCTGTAATTTAACACTTTGCCATCAATTCAATTTTTAGATAATCAGGAATTATTTTTGATTAATTTCAACAACAATAATAGAAAAAAATAAGCATACATAGAAATGCTTGTTTAACATATTACCTGTGAGACGAATTTTGTGAATCATCGTGGTAGATATTTTGATTCTCCTAATTGTGGGGGCTGTATGTATAAAGGTAGTAGTTATTGTTGGGGGCAATGCTCTCTAAATATCTGGAAAAAAGGCCAAGAATACTGATTTCTAAAAATAAGTCGAAAAAGCAGTCCCTTAAATGTTTTCAGGGAAGTACTGAAAACTGATTGGGGCATGGCTAAATCGCTTATAGTGCCTATACCTCTCTCGGATATCCCTGTTTTTGAAAGCAAAGGTAGAAATTGCTTCCCAGAGAAAAACCCAGCCGCCAATGCTTATTCCTTCAACTAAAGTCGAGAAAACGACACTATTTTGGATCAATGGTGCAAGCGAGTAGGAAGCTAATAGAAGCATAAATGATGCAATTGTATAGAAGGCGCTTTTTTGGTGTGAATTTTGGATTTCTCGTCCTAATGCGTTTCTTGTATTCGAAAAGTACGTTTTCAAACCTGTTTTTATTTTTTCTTCTTTCTCAAGGTCTTGTTTTTCCCTAGATACGGTGAACTTGATTGTCACGTCGTTTTTCATTGGTATGTCACTTGAACATTCTTCAAGGAATAAACGTAAATCATGGTTTAAATCCCGAATTTTAAATGGTGCAAAATCTAACTGATTAAAAATATCGATGTAGTCCTCTATGGCTACATTAATAATGAATGCGTTTAACTTGTTATCGAATTCATATATTTTTTCAAAACCTTTTTTGTCATGTCTCATAATCAAAAATCCGAGTTATCAATAGAAAAATTCTATCTTAACAAATGACTTCCCCTGTATATTAACAAATTATTTTTTTCAAGGAAAATGCATCTATAACATTCATTTTTTGTTTTCCTTTAATGCTACACACAAGTTGTCTACGTTGATGAAACTGGTGATTTTAACTAATAGATATAATCCAATAAATCTTAAAGCGCAACCCAGCCCATACTATAAAATGAATCCGTGATTCATAACGATTTTATAATAATTTTTGTGCATTTAACAATGAAGTGTGCATTAGGCCATTCCTAAACCTGAACTGAGCGATAATCTTGGAACCCAAATCATTCACAGAACAAAAAACATGTCACGATAACTTACTTGACCATATTGGACAAGCCGTAATGATGATTGAACCAGATAGAACGGTTTCTTTTTGGAATGCTGCTTCTGAAAAACTCTTCGGGTGGACAAAAAACCAGGCAATAGGTCAAGATTTAGTTCAGGTTTTAGCTGGTGCAGAGGCAAAAAATGAAGAAGAGTCTATCTCAAAGTGGCTTAATGTAAAAGAAGCTATTACATTGGAGTATTTGGCTCAACGAAAAGATGGTTTGTTGGTTCCTATTCTTGTTAACTCTTCACCTGTTTATGATGAGTCAGGAGGTTACCTTGGCCACGCAGTTAGCGCCACCGACATTACGGAACAGAAAATGATTGAAAGAGATATGACAATGGCTTTGGAGTACTTGTCAGTTAACATTGACAAGGTTGAAGAATTAAATGAAAAGTTACGTGTCGTTGGCAGTTTAACTCGGCATGACGTTCGTAACAAGCTTAGCTCTGTAACAGGCTACACCTATATCCTAAAAAAACGGCATTATGATTTGGCGGATGTTGTTGAAGGTCTTGACAAAATGTCCCAAGCGGTTAACGATTCAATGAAAATTTTTGAAATCGCTAGCACATATGAGCAAGTGGGTCTTGAAGAACTTGTTGAAGTGGACGTGGGCAAGGTTGTTGACGAAGCTGTTGCAATGTTTCCAGATTTGCCCTTTACGGTAATTAATGATTGTCACGGGTTAGTAGTGCGGGCTGATTCCTTGTTACGACAATTAATCTTCAACTTTATTGACAACACCCGAAAATATGGTAAAACAACCAAAACTGCCCATGTTTACTTTAGACATACTACTGGTGATTTGCAGTTGGTTTACGAAGATGACGGTGTAGGCATACCTAAAGAAAGCAAAGACCAACTCTTTAAGCAGGGTTATAGTACTGGAGGCAGCACAGGTTTTGGCTTATTCCTCTCAAAGAAAATAATACAAGTCTATGGTTGGTGCATAAAGGAAGAAGGCGACGCTGGCAAAGGTACAAAATTCGTTATGACGCTTCCTAGTTAATCAAACTATTTTTCAAACCATTGTGTTAAGAAAAAAAGAAAAAATTGGATTTTTGGAAGCTACTATTTTCTTCGGATAAGAAGTACTGCGATTGCAATTGCAACTATAATGGCGATTGTTGCTGCTGCTAAGCCCATCATCATGTTATTGTTGATTGTATCAATGTTGATTGCTGATGATGTTGGTGTAGTTGATGTTGCGCCTGCTTCTACGACGTTTACGTAGGTTGTTGCAAATGAGCTGCCATATGAGTCATCGCCCATAAAGGTGGCTGACACTTTGTATTCTCCAGCTATTTCTGGCTCCCACGCGAAGCCAAATGTCCCGCTTATGCCGTCAGAGGTGACATCGCCGATGTGTACAAAGTTACCGTTGGGATCTACTGCGTCAATTGATATTGGAACGCCGATAACTTCACTTGGGATAGAGTGTTGCATATGCAGGTATTCCATCCATGCAGCCATTGATTCTTTAGAAACGCAAGGAGTGTTGGGTTGCCCTGGTGACATGTCCACGATTGTTCCAGTCAACATTATGCTTTGACCCAGATTGATTGAGGTCTGTGGCGCCGAAACGGTTGTTGCGCTTTGTCCTTTACCGAAAATGTATGTGTACCCATCGTACGAGTTTGAAGCAACAAGATAGCCATCAGCCATCGCTCCTGGCGTCATGGAGCCTGTTATGTTCCAGACGCCTTCGCCTGAAGTAGCGTTTATGCAGTGCAATCCCCAGCCTCTAGTGATTGGTTGTGTGGGGGTGTGTTCTGTGTTGTATGCGTAGAGTTTTCCGTCTGCAATCCAGCCTGCAGCGTTAAATGAGTAGACTGCTGATCCATTGGGGTTTACGTAGGGGGTTTCGTAGGGGTTTGCTGGCGCCTCGTATTTCCAAACTTCTTTTCCTGTAGCCCAATCATGAGCGTACACGCCGCTGTAAGCGAACCTGTAGAATAAACCGTATGCAGAAGCTACACCGTAAGAACCGAAACCAGGCTGATCCCACGGATAGTCTAGCTTATCACTTCTCCAAGCAACACTGCCGTCATTTAGATTAAGCCCCAGCCAGTAGCCGTCCATAGTTATGATGGCTACTTTACCGTGATCTGCAACTGTAGATGCTGAGCTATAGATTGTTTCTTCATATGTTTGGTTCCACAGTTGAGCACCTGTGATTAGACTTGCTGCTTGAACACTTGTTCCGCTCCATGCGCCTACAGCTGCGGGTGTTATCGGATTGGTCGAAACAGCGATGCCTGCTTCCATGTCCCATGTTGTGCCTAAACTACTCCAAGGCCAAGTAATGTTGCTAGTTACACTCATCTTCCATGTTGTTGAGGAAACCATGAACGCCCCGGGTATTGCTTCTATTGTCCAGTTTATCAAACGATATCTGCCGCTGGTAGCGTTGGCGCCGAGGTCTTGCACGGTTAGCCAGTAACCGTTTTTGTAGTAAGTGCCACTTGTCAATGGAGCAATGCTAATGTTTAGATTTACTGCACCATTCCAAGGGTTGTAAGTTATCAGCCTTCCGCCAGAAATTGAAACCAAATGTACATCTTTTGAAAATCTTGATTCTCCACCGGGCACTTCAGAGTATCCTTGATAATACAAAATGTTGGTAGGTGCTGATTCGCCAGTGTATAATGGTCTCTTCCAGTAAACTTCTCCCGTGCGCAGGTCATAACACATCCAGTAAGTTCGACTGCTAGGGCTATTGTTTTCTACGTCTGCTTCTGTAACGGTTTGATAGCATCGTCCTTCATAAATTATTGAAGGGTTGCCGCCTCCTGATGTCCAATCTTCAACTTTTGTGTCTCCTTCGATTGGTCCAATCAGGCCACCGATGGCACCTTGGCGTCTCCATACTATGTGGGCAGTGTTTGGTGCTTGAACCCATGGAGTAAAACGATATCTGTCCCCATTAGCCCAGTAAATGTTTGTGTCTTCTGGCCATGCTGATCCTCCGCCTGGTCCTCGCCAGGGAAAGTGTCCTGCGATCCACCACCAGTCACGGTTTTCTGGTGAAATTGGTCTAGTCCAGTAGTCTGTGGGTAAAGGTGTTCCTCCCCACGAGTTTACTGGTTGTTCTTGGACAGTCAATTCTTGCCATTCTGTCGATGAGGGTGTGTAATAGCAGGATTGTGGGAAGCTGAAAGTTGTTGCTTGACCGTACATGACTGCGCCAAATTCCGTGGAGTAGTTGCCGGCTGGGAAGTAGCCACCTTTGAAATCAAATTTAAGCTTCCATGTACCAACTTCGTCCGCTATGTACTCAAACCATGCAGTAGTGTCTGCGCGGTAAGAATCAACAGTAATGACTTCTGTGTCTCCGTTTGGTTTCATAATTGTGATTTCGTAGTCTGTGAAGTATCTTGCCGCGTGTGATGCTGGTGTTAACCATACGTTAACTAGAAATGTTTGGTTAACGCCTACAGGATTTGGTCTGAAGCTTAAGTATGCTGTGGCTTTAACGGTGACGTCTGGAGTTATGCCTGTTGGAAGCAACTGAGAGCCGCTATCTTGTACGTTGGTAGGAGTTGTTCCTGGAGGTAGTTGCGTTTGAGCGTTTGCTGGCATCTGCATTAAAAACATTGAAAATGTCAGTATTGAAATCATCGCAAAGCTGACTACAAATTTCTTTAAAAAAAGATTGTTTTTGATTGTTATCTCTCCTAAAAAGTTGTATCTAATTTAGCGCTTATGCGCTATATTTTAAATTATTTCAAATGTATTTTTAAATATTTTCCTAAGATTGATTTTTTGTTCGTACAGTTCAAGTTGCTGCAAAGAACAATGAAGCGGTTGTTAAGCAATCAGTCGCGCTAGACCCACGCCATCATCAGGCGATGGTGTTTTAAGTAATGACTGATTCATACAGTTCGAATACATCTGACAGAGGGTCTACTATCAATTCAGGCGACGGAGTGTCCTGATGGAGACTATCGTTTCGAAAATCTGAAACAATTTTTTTTATGTAAACAAAAACAAGGTTGCCTGACTAAAAATGATTTAATTTGTTGGGTTGTACCATTGCTTGATTGCTTTTGCAGCATTTTCCGAATAACCTTGTTCGGGAAGTTTGTTTAGCACTTCTTTTGTCTTGTTTGATTTTTCGTTAGTCATCTTCAAAAACCTCAATAACCTTCAACATTGCATTTATCTTTAATTTAATATGATGCAGTTGGCGATAATATGTCTTTGAAATGATGAATAGCTCAACTGTTTTACAGACAATACAGATGATTTAGTTAAAAACTTAAAATTTTTATTATTGTCTTCTTAATTTTAGACATGTTTGGATAAAACTTTGCAGAATGTTTGTTGAACAGTGATTATTTGTAGGGAACACTTGTCTTTTTGTGTATTTTATTGCAGAAGAGTGTCTGTCTTGAGAAATATGTTGGCGCTTAGAAGCGCCTTAACTGATTTTTGGTTTTGTCCTTGAATTGTCTTAATTTCCTTGCTGCTGAGGCGTATTTGATTGCTGCTACGGCCAATGTGTCGGCAGCGAAGGCTTCCATGCTTAAGGATATTATGTCCATGCATGCCACCTTTTTCTTGGCTTAGCAATAATTCCTATTGTTTAGGTTAGCGTTAATTGTACTTACTTTTTTGGATGTGTATGCTTGAATTGCTAATGTTCCTGCCGCGCTTGCGGTGCTTCCTAAACTAACTGCTAAGCTCAACATTTTTTGTTCACCTTTTTGTTGAAAATAGATGATTGTGCAATAAAATATAAATATGGTTATGATTTGTTCATAAAAGTTATTAATTGCTGAATGAATTTTGTTGTTGAAGGGTTTCTTGTTGGACAAAACACGATTGACCACTGTCTGGTTATATCAAGACGGTACCCTAAGACTGCTCAAAATAACGCTAAAGTATAGAAATAAGCCTGAAAATGCAACAAGTGTTGTTACTGTTTTAAGGTACAATAATTACGGGGCGCCGTGCGAAAGCAGCGACTTTTCCGCTTATGCTGCCGATAATGCTGTCAGGCATTGTTCGCCCTTTTTGGCCAAGTACAATAACGTCAAAATCTTTTGAAGCCTGAATAATCTGAGGGGCTGGTTGTCCTTCCTTTATTAAGGCTGAAATCATCAGTTTTGGTTTATCGTCTTTGGTTTTTTTAACAAGTCTATTTAATGCTTGCTCGTTGTATTTTTTCCAGTCTGCAGAAAAATTTTCGACCCATGGTACTGGGTACTCGACGTCTATTGGCGCATCGGAAGTTGGTGGATAAACTACGTTTAGAATTGTGATTGACGCGTCATATTTTTCGGCGATGTCGATGGCGAAGTTTAAGGCTCTTTTCGAGCTGTCGGAAAAATCAGTTGCCACCAAAATTTTTTTCATAAAAATCACCATTAAAAAAATGGTTTGCGTGTTTCATAAAGTTTAGGGTTTCATAGCAGAATTGAAAATTGTACTGGAGATTGGATTTAATTTGTTTTTGTTAAGTGAATTGTATTTTTGTTCTACACAACTACGTGAATAGTCTTAATTCAGAATGTTTATATTGGAAATCAAATTTTTTGATTAAAACATGATATCTGGAACTAAACACTCCGGCGGCGAAAAAGTCTTCGGCAAACTTGCGTCTGATTTAGGCTACTCTGATAAGGTTCAACATTTGATTTGGCTCTGGTACCACCCAAAAGAGAAATGTTCACCTGACATTTTAGAGCAAAAAGCTTGAAACTGCACCTGTTTTTTGAAGTCAACATTTTTCGTTACAAAGTCTTCTTTACAAGCCGAAATGTAACAACTTTATCTTTAAAATCTGTCTTTTAACTAAAAAAATGGTTTATGCAAGTTGTCTAATTGGTTTTTCTCGCTTGGTTGCTTCTTTTCCCCGAATTTGTAAAAAAGTTATATACATTGAGGCATAAGAAAGCACGGGTGTAAGAAATGAAAGTAGGTCTTTTTGGATTTGGCAGGGCTGGAAAAGCCGTTGCAACAGTACTTCTGCAAAGCGAAGAGGTAGATCTTTGCTGGGTTATCAGGAAAACCACGAATTTGCAGCATCGTTCTGTTCCAGAGTTTTTAGGTATAACAGATGATAATCAGGGTTTAATATTTACTAAAGATGAATGGAAGATAGATGAACTTTTAGATAAACACCCGATAGATGTGTTAATTGATTTTTCATCCGCTGATGCCGTTTACCTGTATGGTGAGGAGGCGGCTAAAAGAGGCATTTCTATTGTTACCGCCATTTCTGCTTACCCACCTGAAACAGTAGATTTCCTTAAACAATTATCAGCGAAAACAAAGATACTGTGGTCACCAAACATCACAGTAGGCATTAACTTCCTAATGTTAGCAGCCAAAATCCTCAAAACAATTGCACCCTATACTGATATTGAATTGATAGAAGAGCACTTCAAAAACAAAAAAGAGGTTTCTGGCACAGCAGTAAAGATTTCACAAACATTGGCCTTGCCACATACCGACATAAAATCTGTACGGGCAGGCGGTATTGTTGGTCGTCACGAGATAATCTTTGGTTTTCCATATCAAACAGTACGCTTGATTCATGAGTCCATTACTAGAGAAGCATTCGGCAATGGGGCAATGTTTGCCGCTAAATGCCTTGCTGACAAACAAAATGGTTTCTACTCAATGGAAGACCTGTTAATGCCCTACTTCAACTTGGAATAACGAGTGTTCAAACACTTTTTTCTTCATTTTTTGAAGAAGAATTCTTACTAAAGAATTATTGACTTTGTTTAGTAACGAAATCTTTTACGAGCAAGTTTTTATGCGCGAGAAAACCGTGCAGGTTAAGCAAACCTAATTTTGCAGGTTTACTTGGCGGAGTACTTCTTCTGCTTCCTCTTTGCGGTCTTCAGGAACTGGCACTCGAACAGTGTAACTTTGATTTCCGGTCTTAACATTGTGAATAATGTACGTAAACGCCAACACGGTCATGCCTCGGTTGTTTTGCAGTTGTACGCTTTCAAAATTGGTCATGGGTGCACGCCAACAGTACAGTTTGCGGTTCATGTAAACGGCGTCTTTGGAAATGTACACTTCTGGTGTTCCATTAGTGTTTTGCCTGTAGTTTAGCCACGTTGAGAAACGCCAAGCGAAAGCAACCAAACCAATCAGGCCAAGCATCATAAGAAACACATAGAAACCTGCCTCGTTATCAAAAACCCAAAACAGAACTCCAAAGAACAATGCAAAGGCTGAAACGATTAGGAATAAGCCTCTTTTTTCTTGCATTTCAGTTTTGTACTCTTTTTTGCTATATTTGCTCCATTGTTGCGGCGTGTAAGTCCAATGAGCCAGTAAGCCTTCGCCCCGTAGAATGTTATCAAGCAAGCGAGCCTGCCTATAAAAGATAACAGTAACTATTGCAAAAGTTAGCGATAACGCTAAACTGACAAATGAAATCGCGAAACCTCCGTCGAAGCCGTCCAAACCTATGAGTGATGGAAAGAAAATCATAAATGTAGCAAAGACTGCGATTGCCAGCATTATGTTGGTGTTTCTTTTTTGTGGGTTATCGTTCATAGCTTGCTTCCGCAGGTTAGGTTATTTGCATGCCTAATAAGCGTTAAATTTTAGTGCGTACTTTTTTGAAAATGGTTTAGTCAAGAAACCGTGACTACGGTTAGTCAAAAAATGGTGACGAGAACACTTTTATTGAAAATTTCTTTAATCGAATTATATGAACATAGCAAGCAAGGGTTGGTCAGTATTAGTCAGCATGTTTTTGGTTGCCTTAAGCATTTCACTAATTGTAACTCCTGCTAACGCTCAGTCATTTTCAAATCCAACTGAGCCAACCTTTACTGTGCAGTATATCAAAGAAGTTTCTCAGATACCGCCAGTAACTATCATTGACCCTTATACTGGAAACGAAATAACCGCTAATCTGGAACGCGTAGTTTACAATGAAACTATATTGTTCACAATAAACAACCAAGCATTCAAACAATGTTCCGTTTCAAGTGACGTTGACTTCTTCTTCAATTTCAGATTCAAAGGCCATTATGAAGAAGATTGGCAATATGACCCATTTCAACCTGACGGCACTTCAGTCTATGCAGCGGGTGGATGGTTCACTGGTTCTTTTCCACATTTTACTGCTTCAAATTCTGATTATACACTAATCTCCTTTAATATGCACAATTTTGTAGGTTATCAAGGATCAAATGATGGTCCAGCAAAGCCAAACGGAGGCGAACTTGATTTTCAAGTGCAGGCACAAATAGGCAAAATTACGCCCATAGATGGTAGTGGGACGAACGCTTTGGGAAGTTACTATAAATTTACAGGTGAATCAAGCAGTTGGAGTGAGACACAAACTCTGGTTATCATTGCTGATGAGGAGCCCTCTCCAACTCCGACTGTTCCAGAGTTTTCAGCAGCCACTTTACTTTTGCTCTTATCAAATATAACAATAGTTACCGTGTTCTTGAAAAGAAAGCAACAGCGGAAACCTTAGTCAAGAAAGTTTGACTAACCATCATCCGCATCGGAACAGTTTTTAGTCAAGGTTTCTTGACGAATAGCGCTTTAAGACTGAAACTACAGGGCTATTTTTGATGAACAAATGAAACCCTTCACCGCTTTAGCCT
>JAWRIR010000141.1:0-7160 GCA_040268405.1 Thermoproteota archaeon
ACACCTTCTTTTTACTGCTTTACTTTTCATATCAACCTATTAGGATCCAAATAGAAACTCATTGCAGAAACCTATAGGGGGTAGGTAATTTCATTAGGGGTAGGCTCTACCTGACGCTTTTCCAAACCTCAAAATTGCAAATCACTAAGGGGGGTAGGTGCTATTGGCTGAAAAACCACTCAAAAGTATGTTGAAATTCAGTGCTAATCGGGTTTTACAGGTGCCATAGAGTTCGAGCAGTATGTGCGGCTTTTTCCATTAAATCCGTAACGGTTTGGTGGGGTAAGCCAAGTTTGTGTTCGTAATAGTGGGCGTCGTGTTCAAGCACCTGCCGTATGAGCACAATGCCAGCGTCAACCAGCCGCAGCCGCGTTTCCACATCCACACCTCGCAGGCAACTCAACGGGTACAGCTTATGTTTCTCAACTGCATCCCGCAAACCCGAACCTTCCGGCGAAGTCCAGCCGATTTGCAGAATGCCACGGCAGCCTCCGTAGTTTAGGGCGTGTTGGGAGTATTTTGTGTTGGTTACTATGACGGCTTTGTCGATTTTGGTTTTGGTTACGCCTGCCGTGTAGCCTTCGGTTACGTCTTCAAGGATTGCTCTGGCGATGCGGGTTTCGTCCAGTCCTGTTAGGGCGTGGTAGTTCTCGTGGTGTTTGGCTTCGACGAAGTAGGTTAACCCGTTTTTGACTGCGATTGCGTCTGCCTCGTGCTCACCGCACAAGCCTTTGAGAATCATGTTATGTTTAACTTCAAAACCCGTGTGTTCCAAGATTACTTGGATGAATAATTCGAATTCGGGTTTAGGCTCCATCAAGCTTATACCCCGCCTCAAATCAAAAAGGTGCCTAACAGCGGGTTTGGGTTTACGAAGCAAACTAAAAATTAACTGCAACACCTTGCGGGTTGGTATGCCCTCGTAAAGCCGATGTTCAACTTGCATGGCGACGCGTTCAGCAGTTTCTTGGTCTGCACCCATCCGAAGGCAAGTCTGCACAACCTTTTCTCGACTATACAATTGCGTGGAGCCGTCTGCTTTAGTAACATAGACCACCAAGCGCCTTTCACCCTGCAACTTGACATTAGAAGAGATGTTGTTTAAACTTTTACGTACTGCAAAAAGGCTTTTTACAGTCAAATCTACAAAATTGCAGTGCATTTAAATAGCAAGCTAGCAGACTAGCCTTGGTGATTTGCAATTGAAAAAATTGCTGACTATAAGCTTAGTTTTCTTAATAATCAGCATAACATTAACGGTTTTACCAACAAATTTTAGCAATGCACAAAGCCCTGAGGTATACAAAATTTCAGGTTACGTTATGGATTCAAACGGTCAAGGACTCGAAGGTGCAGACGTCCTTATTCCTGGAGTTGACACCCAATTCACCAACGCTTCAGGCTACTACGAGCTTTATGCCCCCGAAGGCACCTACATTTTTGGTGTCTGGCCACCATACGATTCAAACTACATAAACTATGCCGAAACATGCTTCAACGTTACATCAGACGTAAGCAAGAACATAACTTTGGAAACAGGCTGCAAAGTTTCCGGATACATAACCACCGAAGAGGGCACGCCTGTTTTAGGAGCGTCAGTTCATTTCAGCAATAACGGCGGCTACTATGGTTCAGGCTGGTTCACCAATCAAGCCGGCTACTACTTCATAAATGTCCCCGCTGGAACTTACACGATAACAGCAGCGCCAAGAGAAGGAAACTATTCAAGCCCAACAACACAGTTTACACCCTACAGCGAAGCCAATTTCACAGTCAACGACGCAATGACTAAGAACATTACTGTACAAATCCCTGACGACCCAACACCAACGCCTACAGCCACACCCGCAGCTACCCCAGCGCCAACAGGAGGAACACAAATTTTCAAAATCGAATCAAACAGCACTTGGACCAACCTATACTTCAACAGTACAAGTGTAACGTTAACCTTCACTGTCAGCGGAGAAAACGGAACAACAGGCTACACTAAAGCTTACATAGCAAAAACTTTAGTACCCACCTTCACAGGAGCAAGCGTATCCTTAGATGGAAAAGAAACACAATTTACAATAATCGACACAACTGACTACTGGGTTTTCGAGTTCACATACCACCACAGCACGCACCAAGTAGCAATAGACTTAGCTAACGAAGGCAGTCCAGAAGTTGACAATACAAACCTGCTACCAAGCCAGAGTCCAGCAGACGTAAGCACCATCCCTGAATTCACACCCTTCGCGTTAGTTGGGGGACTGGTTTTGTTAAGCGTTGCATTGGCGTTAACGAGAAAGAAATTCAGCCAACCATTGACAAGAGTGGTTTAACAGCCAAACACTAACTTTGGCTGGCATTCAACATTTTTTAGTTTTTAACCTGAAATAATCCAGGGGTATTGCAAATTCTTTTTAACAGCTTCTGTTATTGAATCAAAGAGCGAACAGAAAATGCCAAAGGTACAGTACAATCCAGAAAAAGTCCAAAAACAGAAACGAATAATCGGAGCAGTTGCAGTTGTTCTCTTGTTAATTGTCACGGTTTTGGCCATTATGTACCAGATTAATTTTATCGTTTGGGTTATTATTGACTTGATTATTGCAGGTGTAGCTAATTTGCTTCTGCGACGAGTCGGAAGAGTACCCCTTTAGCAAAAGTTTTAGAGTAAACAGTGTTAAATAGGAATTCAACGCTAATGCTACAGTAGTGACCAGTATGAGCAGCCAGTTTGTTTGGGTCATAAAAAGCAACGATTTAACAGAAAACGCTATCAAACAGGTTTCTGTTGTCGGCAGAAACATTTTACTGATTAAACGTCAAGGCCAAGTTTATGCTCTTGCAAGCCACTGCCCACATAAAGGCTGTGACCTGTCAAATGGAAGCCTCAAAGACAACATTTTAGTCTGTCCCTGCCACGGCTGGAGCTTTGACGTAACAAACGGCGAATACCAAACCAACAAAGCAATTAAACTGTTAACTTTCGAATGCAAAGTTGAAAACGACGACGTATACGTTAAACCCTTTAACGATTTCTACTAGTCCAACTCTCGTTTAGGGAACAGCCAAGGCGGTAGTCAGCAAACCGTGTTGACAAAAACAGACCACGAAAACCAGCAGACACAAAAGGTAGATGCCAAAGGCTCTGCTCTGTTTTCAGCTGACCTAATCCGCACTGTAGCCATACTTTTGATTATTCTTCTTCACGCCGCTGGTTTTCCGCCTGACATACCGGCTGAGATTACGCCTCAAGTAATGTATGGGTGGTTTACAGCTGACGTTTATGCTGCTTTAGGGCATATGGGTGTGCCATTGTTTGTTATGTTGAGCGGTTTCTTGCTGCTTGAACCGTCTAAAGCTGACGAGCCGCTGGGAGTGTTTTTCAGAAAACGGTTTAACCGTATTGGGTTGCCCTTGATTTTTTGGAGCATTATTTACTTTTTCTGGAATGTGCAGGTTCATGGAGAACCGTTAACGTTAGATGGCGCTGTTGATGCGGCAATGTCGGGTGCGTATGTGCATTTGTGGTTCTTGTATCTGCTTGTAGGCTTATACCTTGTTACGCCCTTGCTACGAGTATTTGTTAAGTATCTTGACTGGAAACGATTCAAGTACCTTGTTGCTTTATGGTTTGTTGGCACAGTCACTGTTCCTTTAATCATTGTTTTAGGCGGGTTCAACTTTAACCCAGTTATTTTTGTTTTCACAGGCTGGATGGGCTATTACCTGTTAGGAGTTTTCTTGCAAAAAATTAAGGTGCGAAACTGGATTCTCGGGTTTGCCGCCGTTTTAGGTATTACTGGCGCAGTTTTAGGCGCGTATGTTTCGACAGCTTCAATCGGTGAGAGGGTTACCACGTTTTTCCATGAATCTTTAAGCTTCAACTTGATAATCGCTTCAGTGGCAGTGTACTTGTTGCTGGCTAATGTTTCGCCGAGCCGCATAACAAGTCGCCACGCCAAAGTTAATGAACTCCTTAATTGGATTGGCCAGAACACGTTACCCATTTACTTACTACATTACTTGATTTTAGAAAGCCTGATGTTTGGGTTTTTCGGATTCACATTAAACCCGACAGTGCTTAACCCAGTAATCGAAATCCCACTGCTAACAATAGTCACGTTTGGTTTGACTGCTTTGATTGTTTACCCGTTAAAGAAGATACCAATCGTAAAAAGATTAATCGGTTAAACGGTTAATCCAAGCTTATGGTGTTCGAAATGCTCAGCTACCTTAAATAAGAGCGCTACAGCTTTTTGGACAAATTAGACAATAATATTTGAGGGTAACCAGATTTGGACGAAGTCCTAGAAATGTTAGACAGAACCACTAAAAGATTACAAAATCTACTTGAAGAAACAAGAACAACAGCAAACAAGCAAGCAACAGCCTACGCGCAGGTTTTACAGTCACCTACTGCCACGCAGGAACAGAAAATTAAGATTTTCATAGCAAGAAACCTTGAACTTGACCGAATTGACCGGTTATCCTCTCAGTTAAGCTTGCTTTATGCTCTTCAGATTTTCGCGTTCAAAGTTAAAGTGCTTGAAGTTTCCGTTGGTAACATTAATGAACAGTTAACCAAGTCAGGCATGATGCAGAAAAACGAGGAGCTTGAAGATATCAAAAAGAACATTGACGCCCTCAAAATTCTGGTAGAAGCCCAATATGAAGCTATGAAGCAAGTGCGGGAAGACCAGAATAAAACGTTAAACTACATACATTAACATCAATTTTTGGGCACTTTTTTGCCCTTTAACGTTTTTTCACACATAAACAGCTAAAAAGCATGTTTGGGCTAACTGGAAATTTCAGCGATTAACTGCGCAAGCCTTTTTAAGCAAATTCAACCCTAATCGCAAGTTCAGAATTATAAAAAAATCGTGTTTAGCGGTGCTGCCCAAAACATGAGTAAATGGCATTCCAAACAAACACAAGAACTCATTGACACTTCAGAAGTGAATCCAGAGAAGGGTTTAACTGATGAAGAGGCAGCAAAAAGGCTAAACGAGTACGGCAAAAACAGTCTTGTTGAAGAGCATCAGATCAGGTTTTTGGAGATTTTCAAAGAAGAAGTCACTGAACCGATGATTCTGCTGCTTTTAGCTATAGGCGTACTTTACAGTGTGTTGGGTTTTGTTACAGGCGACGGCTTTATCGATGCCATAACAATTATAGTCATCATTGTTTTGCTTGTTTTGGCTGAAGTTTATAACGAGTACAGAGCCAAACGGTCCATATCAGCGTTAAGACAGCTCGCCCCGCCTACCGCTCAGGTGCTAAGAAACGGTCAAACAGTAACCGTACAAACTGATGATTTGGTGCCCGGCGACATTTTGCTTTTAAAAGTTGGGCAACGTGTTCCAGCAGACGCTCGACTTTTGGAAGCTTACGGATTGGAAGTTGATGAATCCTCACTTACAGGGGAATCGTTCCCTGTTTCCAAAGACGCAGCGACTGTTCTTTCAAGTGATACACGTGTCACTGACCAGACAAACATGGTGTTCACTGGTACAGTTATCACAAGAGGACGCGCACGGGCACTCATAACAGCTACGGGCGTAAAGACAGAGTTGGGCAGAGTTGCAGGCATAACCAAAGCAGCAAAAGAACCAAAAACAGCACTTCAACTCTCAATGAAGCAACTCTCGAAAACGCTTGTCTGGGTTGCATTATTCTTTAGCAGCCTAATCCCACTGCTCAGCTACCTCAGAGGACTCCAGCCTAACCCAGCTGAAGCAGTCCTGTACGGCCTATCATTAGCGTTTGTAGTTATTCCAGAGGAACTCCCAATAATAATCACTATGGTTTTAGGCGTTGGCAGCTATGCGCTTTCACGAAAAGGCGCTATAGTGAAACGTTTACGTGCTGCAGAAACCTTGGGAAACGTCACCGTGATTGCTACTGACAAGACGGGAACTATTACAGAAAACAAGATGCGCATTGACCATCTTTATTTTGATGGCAAAATCAGCGGCACAGGCGGCTTCCACGAGAACGAGAAAGCTGCCCTGCGAACAGCACTTCTGGCAAGTGACGGCATAAAACCAGATAGCACCAGCCTTGGCAACCCGATGGCTCAAGCGGTTCTTGAACGCCTAAAACAGGACGGCATAGACGCCGCAACGGTAGCGAGAGGCTGGATTCTTAAAAACGAGTACAGTTTTGACGTTAAACGAAAACTTGCATCCTACATTTACCAGTACGGCAACTCCACTATTGCCCTATCAAGCGGTGCACCAGAATACTTGCTGGCGAACTCTGCTAAAATCTTGTTAAGAGGCGAAGAAACGCTTCTTACTGAAACGTTACGGGCAGAAGTTACACAGGCTATGACTCGGATGGCGCATGCGGGGGAGCGGCTTTTGGCTTTTGGTTATCACCGGATTCAGGCTGAACAAACAGACAAGGTGGACTTTGAGCGAGACATTGTTTTCGTGGGCATCATCGGATTTATTGACCCTCCACGTAAAGAAGTTCAAGGCGCAATCCGAACCTGCCAGCAAGCAGGCATAAAAGTAATGATGATTACAGGCGACCACCCCGAAACAGCAAAAGCAATCGCCAGCCAAGTCGGCATACAAAGCAACAACGTTCTTACTGGCGCACAAATCTCGCAGATGTCTGATGAAAACTTGAAGGAGTCCTTGAAACGCACTTACGTGTTTGCAAGGGTTACGCCTGAGGATAAACTGCGGCTTGTTAAGTTGCTTCGTGAAAACGGGGAAATCGTTGCGGTTACGGGCGACGGCATTAACGATGCTCCAGCGCTGAAAGAAGCACACATAGGTGTTGCTATGGGCGTCCGCGGCACTGACGTTGCCAAAGAAGCAGCAAGCATGATACTTACCGACGACAATTTTGCAACCATCGAAACAGCCGTGGACCAAGGACGCAAACTCTACAGCAACCTCCGAAAAGGCGTCAGATACTACCTTGCCTGCAAAGTCGCGTTAGTATCAATCTTCCTTGTCCCAGTCATGTTAGGCATCCCCTTACCGTTTGCCCCAATCCAAATCATAGTGCTAGAACTCTTCATGGACTTAGCAGCCTCAGCCACTTTCGTTGCTGAACCAACCGAAAAAGGTTCAATGAAGAAGCCGCCAACAGAAAAAGAAGACAAATTCATGAACCAATCCATGACCCGAGGTATATACATGGGTGCAGTT
>JAWRIR010000142.1:0-73518 GCA_040268405.1 Thermoproteota archaeon
GGCGTTAAGAATCAGCAATCCTAAAACAATGTAAACATCAGTGTAGTTTTGCAGAAAAAGCGAAAGAGCAATAATTATTTCAAGCAGCCAAGCTGTGAGCCCCCAAAACTTTTTGGCAAACTGCAACCAAAGATTAGCCTTCTTTTCTGGTACCTCATTGAAGCCAAACTGTTTCCTTTTTTGCTCCACTTCTGACTGGTTGAGTCCCTTTTCTAAAAGTTTGTAATCATCACTGTCTGGCGTTGAATTTTCTGGGGCTCTGCTTTTTTCTGCCAAAATAATCAATCAAACATTCGGTTTCCTTAATTTACATCTTTATCCTAAACAAAATCAAAAAGCACAATCAAAACATAATTTTATTTTTAAAAAAGGAAAAAGAGACAAAGTTAGTCAAACACCACGCCTTATGGTGCTTGGCATTTACCTTGGAACTGTTGCTGTCTACCGCCGCAGTTCTGTTGACCTTCACTAATGCCTATTTGGTTGCATTCTTGGTTGCATAGGCGTTGGCGTGTTTGGGTTTGTGTTCCATCGCAGGTTCCTGCTCCGTTACAGATGTTGTCGCCGTCACATGCTTGTAGGCGTTGTCGGGTTTGTGTGCAGGTTTGGTTTTGCTGGCAGTCAGTGCATTGTGTTCCGTCTTGTGTGCATGAACCGTCGCAGTCTCTTATTTGTTGTTGAGTTTGGTCTTGTGTTTGAAGGATGTCACCGTTTAGGCTTTGTGCTAAAGGTGAAGCTGCAACTAATGGGACAAGAACAACCAGCCCCAGTATCATGCTAACCACGAGGATTGCTTTCTTGTTCATTCTTTTTTCACCTCCAACTTTTTTCTGCTGAAAAAATACTATGTCGGCTGGTTGGTTTAGGTGTTGGCTGAAACGAAACGTTTCAAAAAGTGAAACAGTCTCGAAACAGCTTATAAGTTGTTTCAAATGTATATTTTGGCAGAAAGAATCATGCAGAAACCATTATTCGTTCTCGTAATCGCCCTGCTATGTGTAAGTGTTGTAGGGTTACTTCTTTTTTCTTCGACATTTTTAGGTGATAGCACAAACGGTAGAGGTCACATGATGCAAGACTCCGGCGTTGTATTGGATAGTTCAAACGTTGGGTGGCTGCTTCTCTTTGTTGTGCCTTTGGTTGTCGCGTTAGGCGTGATAGTTTACATGGTTGCGTTCCCCAAAATCAAACAAACCGCCGCCACAGTTGAAGCCCCCCAAAAAGCCACTCAGTTACCTCATAACAAGCAAACCTTAGACGCCGTCCTCAAAGTGCTAAACGAGGATGAACGCAAAGTAGTTGAAACACTTGCTTCAACCAAAGAGGGTAGCATGCTGCAAAAGGAAATCCGTTGGAAAACAAACCTGTCCAGAGTGAAAGTTCACCGAGTAGTCGCACGTCTTGCCGAGCGGGGTATAGTTTTGGTGGAAAAGCAAGATAACACAAACAAGGTTACTCTTGCCGAATGGATAACGAAGCCCTCGCCTACTTAATTCATGTTTTACCAACCTATTAGGCTTCTATTAGTGGTTGTATGTTGAAACCTATAGGGGAGGGTATAATGGTTTTTTTCAACCCAATAATTGTTGTAAAGTTTTAGTTGAATTCGTTGTTTTGTTGGTTTAGCCCTTTCTGCCTCAACATAACAGGTGCTTGTGGCGGTAAAAAGTTTATATTCTTGTCTGATTTTTGCATTATTCCGAGATAAAGAAACAAAGTTCTATTAAAGTAGGGATTAACACATGGCATATTTAACTACAACAGGCTCAGGACAACCAGTCCTTATCCTTAAAGAAGGAACAACCCGAAGCAGAGGAAAAGAAGCCCAAAGAAACAACATTATGGCGGCACGAGTAATCGGTGAAGTCCTAAAAACCACGTTAGGACCAAGAGGCATGGACAAAATGCTAATCGACAGCCTCGGCGACATCACAATCACTAACGACGGCGCAACCATCCTAAAAGAAATCGACGTTGAACACCCAGCAGCAAAAATGATGGTTGAAATCGCAAAAACCCAAGACGACATGGTTGGCGACGGAACAACCAGCGCAGTTGTCCTTGCAAGCGAACTTTTAAAGAAAGCAGAAGAACTGCTCGAACAAAACATTCACCCAACAATCTTGGTAAGCGGCTACCGAAAAGCAGCCCAAAAAGCAATCGAATCAGTAGGCAAAATCGCTGAAACACTCGATATCAACGACCGCAAGACTCTGCTAAAAGTAGCATTAACTTCTACAAGCAGCAAATCAGTCGGCAGCGCAAGAGACCACCTTGCAGAAATCTCCATTGACGCAGTTAAACAAATCGCTGAAGTACGCGGAGACAAAACAATCGCCGACATAGACAACATCCAAATCATCAAGAAAACAGGCAAAAGCCTTCTTGAAACACAACTAATCAAAGGCATCATCGTTGACAAAGAAGTAGTCAACCCAGGCATGCCAAAAATGAAAGAAAACGCAAAAATCGCCCTGCTTGACGTTGCACTCGAAATCGAAAAAACTGAAATCAGCGCAGAAATCAGAATCAAAGACCCAACTCAAATGAAAGCATTCCTTGACCAAGAAACAGACATGCTAAAAGAAATGGCTGACAAAATCAAAGCAGTCGGCGCAGACGTCATCTTCTGCCAAAAAGGCATCGACGACATGGTACAACACTTCTTATCCAAAGAAGGCATCATGGCAGCACGCCGCGTAAAAGAATCAGACCTAGACAAACTTTCACGTGCAACAGGCGCAAGAATCAGCAGTGACCTTGACGACTTAAAGAAAGAAGACCTTGGTATGGCAGGCTTAGTTGAGGAACGCAAAATCGGCGACGACAAAATGATCTTCGTCGAAAAATGCAAAGACCCACACAGCGTAGCCATCTTGCTCCGTGCAGGCCTTGAACGCATGGTTGACGAAGCTGAACGTGCAATGATTGATTCACTTTCAGTCGTTTCAGACGTTGTAGAAAACAACAAAATCGTCCCAGGCGGCGGCGCAGTAGAAATCGAAATTGCAAAAGAACTCCGCAAATACGCAACCAAAGTCGGCGGACGCGAACAACTCGCAGTTGAAGCATTTGCAGATGCAATCGAAGTCATCCCAAGAACCCTCGCAGAAAATGCAGGTCTTGAACCAATCGACATCCTTGTCCAACTCCGTTCAGCACACGATTCTGCAGACAGCAAAAACAAAGGAATCAACATTTACGAAGGCAAACTACAAGACAGCATCAAAGAAGGCGTTATCGAACCAATCATGGTTAAAGAGCAAGCAATCAAATCAGCAGCTGAATCAGCAGCAATGATCTTGCGCATTGACGACGTCATTACCGCCAAAGCACCAAAAGGCGGCGCTCCGGGCGGAATGCCTGGAATGGGCGAAGAATAAACTTCCCCACCCTTAACTTTTTAATTTTTATTTTTAGTTTAAACTGATTTTTTTTCCGCTTTTGTTTTTAGTGTTGCTGTTTCTTTTTACAAGTTTCTGCTTCTACTTTACGAAAACGTATTTATGTTTAAAGGCTTACCATTCTGCGTTAAATGCAAATGCGCTCTGGTAGTATAGTCCGGCCAAGTATAGCGGCCTCTCGAGTCGCGGACCCGGGTCCGAATCCCGGCCAGAGCACCAAACACTCCTGTTTTGTATGCATTTTAGATTTATACTTGTTAACCCATTTTTGTTTCTGAAGTAGGCGCTAAAAGTTGATGACCTTCAAGAAACAGCAAACCGTTGCTTGCATATCAGGAGTCAATGTGGGTGGGCAACCAGGTGAAAACCCAACCTGCATCATACCCAGCATCTTCTACGATGGCCACAAAATCGTCAGTGACCCAATCAAAGGCGAATTTGACAAGCAGCAAGCAGAAAAGCTACTCAAAAATGCTGAAGAATTGTCAGAGAAAACCGGTAACCCATTCTTCGTTGACGTTATGGGAACAACCCCAGAAGCCCTAATCAGATACGTGGACTTTGTCACGGAAACTACTTCGGTTCCTTTTCTGGTGGACAGTGTTTCAAGGGAAGCTAAACTCCAAACTGTTAAGCACATTGAAAAAGTTGGGTTAATCGACAAAGTAATCTACAATTCCCTTAGCTTTCTATCTGCGCCTCAAGAGTATCAGGTGTTAAAGGAGTTAGGCGTTAAATCTGCGGTAGTGCTGGCTTATGACCCCAAGCAGCCTCAAGGGGGCAGAGACGTAATCTTGTCAGGGAACAGTAAACAGCCGGGTTTGCTGAATATCGCTCAACAGGCAGCAATAACAAACGTGCTTGTGGACACAGCGGTGATGAATCTTACAAGCATCGGCGATGCAAGCAAGGCTATCTATTCAATTAAAGAAAAGTTTGGGTTGCCGGCAGGGTGCGCGCCTTCTAATGCCATTTCATTATGGAAAAAACTTCAAGAAGGCAAATTTGGACCCGACGCCCTGAAAGTCTGTTTGGGCGCTTCAATGCTTTTCACGCAGACGATGGCTGCAGACTTTGTGATTGCAGGTCGAATAGATTACGTTGACGCTGTGTTTCCAGCTTGTGCGATGGCGGATACAATAATTGCTGCTGAAGCCCAGAAACTTGGGGTAAAAATCTCTGTAAATCATCCATTTTACAGAATAATGTAGCTCCTATGCTGACAAAATTGGGTAAGCCCTTCATTTTTTGAGTTAATTTTTAGTCTACGTTCTACATTAGTTTAATTTGGTCATTTAACGCTCGGCAAACTTTCTTTTCTTAAAAGAAACTAATTTAAGGCTGATGTAGCCGTATGCATTGAAACAAAGTGTGTGAAAAGACAAGTGGCTAAAAAAGGAGGCTACCAATTTAAGCAAACAAAACTTCGCCGTTCCGGCAAGCCCAGAAGAAGACAGCACGGTAGCGCAGCCTCCGTTAACCACTGACGAAATACTTGGCAAACCAGTTGAAGAATTATTCACCCGTTTAGACTCGTCAAATAATGGTTTAAGCTCTGAGGAAGCAGAAAGCCGCCTTGAAGTTTACGGCCTAAACGAACTTGCCAAAAAACACAAACGGTCAATAATTTTCGAGTTCTTGCTACATTTCAAAAGCCCTCTTGTAATCATTTTAATGATTGCAGGATTAATCTCAGGCATACTTGGCGAACTGCCTAACATGGTTATTATTTTCTCAATAGTTTTCCTTAGTGTCATTTTAGATTTCTATCAGGAGAACAAGGCTGAAAACGCTGCTGAGATGCTTAAAGAAGCTGTAACCACAACCGCCACCGTAGTTCGTGACGGCGCAAAACAGGAAGTCAAACTTCACGACGTTGTACCCGGTGACGTTGTTTACCTTTCAGCCGGCGATGTAACACCTGCGGACGCCCGTGTAATCTCCGCTAAAGACCTTTTCATTAACCAATCTGCATTAACAGGCGAATCCTTCCCTGTAGAGAAAACTCCTGCAGTCGTGAAAGTTAAAGACCCCTCCATTACAGAATGGACAAATTACCTTTTCATGGGAACATCCATTGTCAGCGGCACCGCAACCGCATTAGTTGTAAAAACCGGCAGTCTAACCGAATACGGCAAAATCGCCAAAAAACTCGTCGAGAAAGCGCCTGACACCGAATTTGAAAAGGGAATTAAGAATTTCGGTTTCTTCATAATGCAGATAACCATACTGCTTGTGCTCTTTGTTTTCATGGTTAACGCGTTACTTTACCCAGACACTGAAGGCATCCTAACGGCACTGCTTTTTGCAGTTGCAATTGCAGTCGGTTTAACTCCTGAACTATTGCCCATGATAATTACTGTTAACATGTCTCGTGGAGCAATTGCGATGTCAAGGAAAGGCGTCATCGTCAAACGGTTAGCGTCTATTGAAAACTTTGGCAGCATGAACGTGCTTTGTACAGATAAAACCGGCACGTTAACAGAAAACAAGATTACCCTAGTCTTGCATGTTGACCCCGAGGGAAACGACGATGACAAAGTGCTCCAGTATAGTTACCTTAATAGTTTCTACCAAACCGGCCTAAAAAGTCCCATGGATGAAGCAATACTTGTCCACGAAAAAATTGACATTTCAGGTTACCAAAAAATTGACGAAGTTCCCTTCGATTTTGTACGCAGACGCGTAAGCGTTGTTGTGGAAAGTGACCGCCAAAGATACTTCATAGCAAAAGGCGCCCCAGAAGAAATCCTTAAAGTTTCAAGCTTCTGCGAAATAGGCGGCTTACCAGTAGACTTAACTGACGAATTAAAAGAAAAGGCAGAACAGAAATATTACGATTTAAGCTCTGAAGGCTTCCGCGTTTTAGGTGTAGCTTACAAGAAACTCAAAGAAGAAAAGAACGTTTACTCCATCAACGATGAACGCGACATGGTTTTCATGGGTTTCGTAGCGTTCCTTGACCCTCCAAAAGAAACCGCAAAAGAATCCATCAGACTACTAACCAACGCTGGCATTGAACTAAAAATCTTGACTGGCGATAACGAGCAAGTTGCACGCAAAACCTGTGAGTCGCTTGGGTTTGAAGTTAAAGGAGTCGCGTTAGGCAACGAAATAAGCCTAATGTCTGATGAAGCCTTAGCCCGCATCGTGGAAGAAGACAACGTTTTTGCTCGCGTAACTCCTGTCCAAAAAGACCGCATCATTACTTTGCTAAAAGGTAACGGTCACGTGGTTGGCTTTATGGGTGACGGCATTAACGATGCGCCTTCACTGAAAACTTGCGATGTAGGCATATCTGTTAACAATGCAGTGGACGTTGCAAAAGAATCTGCTGATATTATCCTGCTTAAAAACGATTTAACAGTGCTTGCTAAAGGCGTTCTGGAGGGCAGAAAGACATTTGGCAACACCATGAAGTACGTTATGATGAGTGTAAGCAGCAATTTTGGCAACATGTTCAGCGTTGTAGGCGCCTCATTAATTTTGCCGCTTCTAGGGTTTGCCTTCTTGCCAATGCTTCCCATTCAGATTCTTCTAAACAACCTACTTTACGACGTTTCTCAGTCAGCTATAACAACAGACCATGTTGACTCCGAATACGTGGAGAAACCCAAACGTTGGGACATTGGTTACATCAGAAGCTTCATGATTTCACTTGGCCCTGTTAGTTCACTATTTGACTTCTTAACCTTCTTTATTCTGCTGTACTTCTTCCTGCCATTTGTTGCGCCCGAACAGCAGCAACCACTGTTCCAAACCGCCTGGTTCTTGGAATCTCTGATTACGCAAACGTTCATCATATTTGCAATTCGAACACGTAAGTCACCGTTCTGGAAGAGCAAACCAGGCAAATACTTGGTCATTAGCAGTATTGCAATTATTGCGGTGGCTGTGATTATTCCCTTCACCGCTTTTGGCGAAACTTACTTCAAATTTACCTCGCCACCTCTAGAATTCTTTGCAGTCCTTGTAGGTCTAGTACTTGCCTACTTGGGGCTTGCTGAAGGCGTTAAACGTTGGTTCTACAAGCGTAACTCTTACCGTGTTGAACAAGCCTTGGTGCCCAAGAAACGCGGCTTATACCTAAGCAGACGAGCCCGACTTGTCCAAGACGTAATTGCAGTTATATGCCTGCGAGTTGAAGACGAAATCTCAATTGACTCCCTAATCGAAGACTTAACCAGAAGCCTCAACTACCCAATCAACCCCGACGAAGTAGCACAAAACCTGCACCACCTGCGCCGCACAGGCTTAATCAGCATCGACTGGCACAAACGCACAATCGAACGCCAAAGCACAATACAAGAATACGTTACACACTACGTGGAAACTCAGGCAATCTGGCCAATGGTATACGAAGACTGGGTACGAATCAACAAGGCAATCCTTGACCACTACGGCGAAGTCAACGAAGAATACTCCGAGTTACTAACACAACAAAGATAAAAAAACAAAAATTGCCTAAAAAAGGCGGTTATTGAGCTACGCCCATAGTGTTGCCGACGCCGACAATCACGACAGTGTCCGCTTCATTTGTCCGTTCCAAAATGACTCTTCTAACGGTGATTGCAACATCGTCTGCAGCTTTCTCAATCGCAGGAGTCATCGGAGCCAAAGCTTCCTTAACTGTCTGTTTCACGACTACAGCGTAAACTGGGACTTTGTATTTAGCGGCTGCTTCTTCAATCTTGAATTGTTCCAGTCCTGGGCCACCGATTGCTGGGCCAACACCTTCAGATACGCTGCCTGATTCTTCACCTTCTAATTTGAGGGCTGCATCAACCATGATTACAAGGGCTATTTTGCCTTGATGCATCTCCATCAATTTGGTCAGGCCATCTCCGGTTTTGCCGACTGTTCCACCTGGACCTTTAGCTTTCATGACTACGACTCGTCTGCCTTCAATGGATGTTTCTGCTCCAACAGTGTCTTGGGCTAAATCAAACTTTTCATGAGGTGCCATAAGTTTCTGTGCAGTTAGAGGGCCGATGCCGTCACCGATTGGTTTTCCAGTCTTAAATGCCTCAATGAAAGAGCTGTAAGCTTCTGCTTCTTCTAGAATGTTTGGAAGCTGCATTTCTATTTCAACCATCGAAAACTGTGAAGCACCTTTTTTGCCCATGATGTAGTATTGGCGGACGACTTTGTACATTTTATGAAGTTCTTGAGTAACTTCAACCATGTTCTGCAGATTTTGTAGTTGTTGTTCGTTGGCTTGAGGTGCGATTGCTTTGATTTCGTCTTTAACCCTTTGGTCAGTGTTATCTAGTACATGTTCGAACCGGTGGGTTACGCCTTTGGGATCCATGGTTGATGGTTTAATTGTGAAGAACTGCATGAGTTTGTCTACTCTTGCGGTTGTGGTTTTTTCGTTCGCGGCATCTTTGGGTAATGCGGAGATTAGTTCCTGTTTGGCTTTGTCTCGCATGCCGCTTATTTTGGTTAAGGCTTTTGAAAGACTGCGTGTTGTTTGGAATGTTCGGATTCTTGTTGAAAAGAAGAATGAAAAAATGAAGAAGGCGATGTAGCCAACATACATTACAGTGTTTAGGATGTCCGTGGGTGATGACAGTGACATTTAGTTTTCTCCGTGTATTTTTTTGTTCTCTTCTTTCTTTTCCATTTGGGATAGTTGCTTATTAATTTGCGCTAAATCTTCCTGTAATCTTTTAATTGCATCTTCAATATGGCTGCGTTTGTTTTCAAGCACCTTGATTGTGTCTTCAGGTTTACACCTGCCTTCCTCAAGAAACAAAGCAAAAGGTGTCTTAGGAAGTTGTGCCTTATTGACTTCAACGTCCAGCACATCTTTCATGTACTCTTTCATTAATTCAACCATCGTGGAAACTAAACGGTTTTCTTTAGCTAACGTGTGCTCGAGAACTTTTTTGCCTTCTGGCGTGATGATGTAAATTTTTCTTTTTCTTTTTGTTCCGCAGTCCCATTCTCCCTTGATGTACCCAGAAGTTTCTAGGTCCTGCAGAATTGGGTAGATTCCGCCTGCTGTTGGCTTCCAAAAGCCGCTTGTTCTTTCATCTACGGCTTTCATCATTTCGTAGCCGTGATGCGGTTTTTTGTTTAACAGTATTAGCACGGCGATTCTGATGTAGCCTTTTTGTGTTTCTTTTAGCCAACCAGTGGCTTTTTCTTCTGCATGCATTTTCTCTTTCTCTAATATGTAGCTTGTATAGATACATTGCGGAATATTTATATTTTGACGCAATATATTGCGGTGATTACTATTGAAAAAGGATGGTGTTAACCATTGCAAAATGACAACAACATAATCGAGGTAAAGAATCTTACTAAAACATTCGGCAAATTCACCGCGGTTGACGGCATCTCTTTCGCTGTTAAAAAAGGCGAAATCTTCGGTCTACTGGGTCCTAACGGCGCAGGTAAAAGCACAACCTTACGTATGCTTTCCACACTGGCAAGACCAACAGCAGGCGTTGCAGCAATCGGCGGTTACGACATAGCCAAAAATGACACTAAAGTTCGCAATCTAATCGGAATTGTATCTGAAAAAATGATTATTTATGAGCGGTTAACCGCAAAAGAGAATCTTTGGTTTTTTGGTTGTCTTTTTGGGATTCCAAAAGAAAAACTAAACAAACGAATTGATGAACTTTTAGAACTTGTTAACCTGACTCCATATAAGGATAAGCAAGTAGGCACATTCTCAACGGGCATGAGGCAAAGAATGAACGTTATTCGTGCCCTGCTTAACGAGCCACAAGTGCTATTCCTTGATGAACCCACTTTAGGTTTAGACCCTCAATCATCAGTTGAAATCCGCGAATTCATTAAAAAACTAAACAAAGAAAACGGAACCACCATAATCATCACTACTCACATGATGCTTGACGCAGACTTGCTCTGTGACCGTATTGCCATTGTTGACCACGGAAAAATCATTGCCCTAGATACATCCTCAAACCTCAAGAAAGCAACCGTAGGCGCAAACACATTGATAATCAAACTTGAAATTGCCAACTTAACCCTTGACATGATAGAAAAAATCAAAACACTGCCATGCGTTGACGCGGTAACTCAAGAAGAACAAACAAAACTAAGAATAATTGTACACGGCGAAGACGCTTTCGACAACATACTCGACCAAGTACGTGAAATGAAAGGCAAAATCAGTTCAATGGAGAACCTGCAGCCTTCACTTGAAGACGTTTTCCTACACATGACTGGACGGCACGTTCGAGACAGCGTAGAAACTAAAGTAGTGACCCATTCTTCACATGGAATGCCAAGAGCTACACAGAGGGGACGATAAACATGGGTGCAACAAGAGTTTTAGAAACAAGTTTCCGAATAGCTTGGAAAGACCTTAAAGAACTTTCAAGAAACAAACTAGGTTTGCTAATGCTGATTCTTATGCCACTTTTAATGATGGCTATGATCGGCTTCATTTATCCAAGCGGCAGCTCAATCGACATGAGCAACCTCAAAGTCCAAGTTGTCAACTTAGACACTGGATTTATGGACACAACAGTAAGCAACGCTTTCACTTCAGCAGTAAACCAAATCAACTCTGCATCAGTGAACATGGCCTTTTCCAACGGAACAACACTGGACGCTTTAACAGACAGCATTCAACGCGGAGACGTAGACGCAGGCATAATCATCCCTGAGAACTTTACCTATTGCGTACTTACCAACCAGCAAGCAAACATTACAATCATCAGCGACAATTCTAACCCGCAAGTAAGCCAACAAGTCAGCGGAATATTAAGCAGCATAATCAAAACAATGAGCACACAAGTCGCACAATCAAAACTGGCTACAACCTTAAACATCACCTCAACTGAAGCAGCTGCATACATGGCACCTTACGAAGTAAGTGCACAAGGTGTAGTCGGCGGCAGCACAAGCTACTTCGAATTCATTGCACCAGGAATGATGATGATGACTGTAATGATGAGCGTCATGACCGGTTTACCAGGCGCTATTACTCATGAAAGAGAAATGGGCACCTTAGACGGCGTAATGGTTGCACCAATCAACAGACTATCAATCATCCTAGGAAAAACAATCGCGCAACTAACAAGAGGGCTCATGCAAGGCTTCATAATTATGATATTAGCCGTAGTCCTGTTCGGGGTTACGATACAAGGTAGCATCCTACTCGTAATCGGCTTGCTCTTGCTCGGAGTCTTTAGCTTCGTAGGTTTAGGCGTAGCCTTAACGTCACTGGCAAAAGACCAAGAAACAGCTTCAATGATACTGATGGCAATCATGTTCCCGATGATGTTCCTAAGCGGCATATTCTTCCCTGTAAAGATGATGCCTGGATTTATGCAAACAATCAGCAGCTTCCTGCCGTTAACGTATGCTTCCGATGCAATGCGAAAGGTCATGGTGCTAGGCGCAGGCGTACCACAGATAGCAACAAACCTTACAGTGCTGGTAGTGTTCGGTGTCGTGATGCTTGCAATCGCTGTTCCACTGTTCCGCAGAATGATGACACGCTAAAATCGCCAAAAACGGGGCCAACCGCCCCTTAACCTGTTTTTTTAATCTGAATTTTGCCTTCATCAATCATTAATATGTAAAGTTCAACTAACGGTTATGACTCAAAAAAGCGTTCGCTTAACCATCCTGCTCGCAATCAACATAGCAGTCATCGCCTTAAGTCTAATCTTACTGTTCTATCCAACCTCAACAGTCTCAGCCATGAACAACGCAAGCAGTCAAGCCTTCACTTTAGACGAGCAATCCCTACAAAACACCACAACTGCCTCTTGGGTCATAATGCAAGACGCAATCTTCCAGCCAATACTAAAAATGCTAACAGTAATCGGGGCAGTAACCTTAAGCTTCATTCTGCTCTCTAAAATATTTGCATCCCACTTCTAAAAACTATTTTAAATTTTGGCTTGAAATGCATATATGCTTCTGCAGGCATGTAGTAGGTAAGACGTTTTAGGGTTGCATATTGTTTATGGATTCAAAAGCCGTCATAATTGCAAGTTGCTGGCTCTCGTTAGCCATTATCGCTTCTGTTTACATGATAATGTTTGCAGACAAACTTGGCGATATCTTCTTTGGAGTATTTCTTCCTGTCGGCGCCTTAGTTTTTGTAGGCTTAATCGTAACCTTGATGATTGCTCAAAAACAAGCCACCTAAAATTTACCAACCTATTTGCAGCCTATTAGGATCCTAATAGCAGTTATATGTTGAAACCTATAGGGGGTAGGTCAAAACCAGCCTTAGCCTGCAATTCACTAAGAGGCGTAGAGGTGCTATTGACGGAAAAACAAGCCAAAAGGGTATTGAGATTTATTGTTGTGCTTTTGCGGCTTCTTTTTGCATGTTAATCAGTTGACTTGCAATGCTTGCCAGCAAGATGATTGTAAAGGCTAAAACTGCTATTCCAATCTTCAAAGTTATATCAAAGTCAAAATAGAAAAGAGCAAACATTGAAACAACCATTAACCCTAAAACTAATGCTTCTTGAACAACACCAAGACTTTTTAATGAATTACCAAAACTCAAACCTGTTTTCACCTTTGGTTGTATCTGTTTGATTTGCTAACCGTACTCGAGTATTTAGGTGTTTAACTTTTTCTGGTAAAGTTTCAGGCGAAAAACTGGCGCTGCAAACGTTCAAAATTTGCTTTCACTTTTTGATGAGATAAACCCTTCAGCATCTGGATGGTTTTGGATTTTTGCAGTTACTTTTTGATGCATTAACTTGGTGACAATTTTTAATTGAGTTGGGTGAACTTCTATTTTTTTTAAAATAATGCTTGTGTTAGCGCAAAATTTTGTGTTAAACTTGGTTATTAATTGTAAATGTAAAATAGGCGCGGTTAGTATAAGCTTTTATACGTACGATGATGACATGTTAAAGTAAAAAGCGTTGCCAAGTGAGGATAAAGGACTGAATTGCCGTACATTAAAAGAATCGAATTAAAAGGCTTCAAGTCTTTTGGGCCACAAACAGTAAAAGTAAACCTTGACAAAGGTTTCACAGCAATCACTGGTCCAAACGGCAGCGGCAAAACAAACATCATGGACGCTCTACTATTCTCACTTGGAGAATTATCTACAAGAAGAATGAGAGCTGACAACGCTTCCAGACTAATTTTTCACGGTTCAGAAAAAGGCGGCTTAGAAAAATCCAAAATGGCCAAAGTCGTCGTCCAATTTGACAACGCAGACGGCTTAATGCCAGTAGACACCTCCACAGTGACCATTTCAAGGGAAGTCTACCGTAACGGCCAAAGCGTTTACCGTCTAAACGGCAGAAGAATGAGCCGTACCCACATAATTGAAACCCTTTCAATGGCTGCAATCAGCAGCATGAGCCAAAACATCATTCCTCAGGGTCAAATTACACGTTTAACAGAAATTAACCCTCTTGATCGTCGAAAAATCATTGAAGAACTCATTGGTATCGGTCAATATGATTCTGAAAAGGCTGAAGCAGAAGAAAAACTGCGCAGCGCCGACATCAGCATCCGCACCGCCATGGGCAGAATTGATGAAGTCCAAAAACGCCTCGACGACTTGGAACGTGAACGTAACCAACTCTCGCGGTACACTTTCATTCAAGAGGAAACCAAAAAGTTCCAAGCTATCAAAATTTCAAACGAAATAACCCAACTTAATGCGAAGCTTGAGGAGTCCGCGGCTAATACCGAAAAAGTGCAAGCCCGCGTTGATAAACTAAAAGAGCAACGAGAAATGCGCAGAGGTAAACGTCATGAAATTGAGGGTGAATGGCGTAAACTTAGCGGTGAAACTCTTGAAGAAGGCGGCAGCCAAGTCTTAAAAGTCCAAATCAACATCGGCGAATTAAAATCGCGCTTAACCGAGTTAACAACCCAAATTAGTTCAGGACAAGCAAGCCTTGAAAGCCTAAAACGTGTCGCCCAAAACAACCAAACCCACCACGACTCAATCCAAAACGAAATCAAAGACAACCGCCTAAAAATCCGCGCCTTTAGAACTGAATACGAAAAACTCAAGGCACAAATTGCCGAAAAAGAAGCTACACATGAGACTTTAGCTAAAGAAACTGCTCAGCTTTGGGAAGGTCTTGGCGATAACAACCAGAAAGTTCGTGGCGTAGAAATGCAGATTGAAAGCCATACCAAACGCCTCGCCTACCTGCGTTCAGAATACACTAAAGACAAGTCTGCAATGCGAACCTGCGCTGGACGCCTCAAGAACCTCACGGTGAGGAAAGAAAAGTTTCTTGTTAACCTTTCTGAACTGGAAAAGTCTCTTGTTGAACTTGAACAAGTGCAAAGAGACCAAAAAGCTCAGATAAAGAATCTTGAAAACACAATTAACCGTAAAACAAGCCAAAAAGAGCTTGTGCAAAAAGAAATCGCCGACGCCGAACGCATTGCACGCTCCGCCAAAGACGCAGTAATAGAGTTTGCAACCCAAAAAGACCTTGCCGCAACCATCGCACAAGAAGAAAAAGCTCTGCGCAGCATAGAAGAAATGGGCGACGTGGGAGCAATCAACGGCATCCACGGCAGACTCCGCAGCCTAATCAAGATTGACAAAAACTACAAGAAAGCCGTCGAAGCAGCATCCACCGGTTGGCTTGACGCGTTGGTAGTTAAAGATGTTGACTCAGCTTTCATGTGTGCTGAAACTTTAAAACGCATGAAACTGGGCAGAATCAAAATCATACCCCTCACAGGAACAACTCCTCAGAAGACCAAGCCTGCCCCAATCCGTGATGGCGTAGTAGGCTCGCTTGCAGGATTTATTAAGTTTGACAAAAAGTTCGAGTTTGCAGTAGAATACGTCTTCGGAGACACCATAGTTGTTTCCAGCGACAAAACCGGTTTCGCTCTTTCCAACAACGGTTACCGCTCAGTCACTGTTAACGGTGACTTGTATGAACCGGGAGCGTTTGAAAGCGGCTTCTACCGGGCACCAATTGATTTCTCAACAATCATTCCCAGTGAGAACGCGCTGAAAAGCCTTGATGAAGCAGTTAAGGCACTCCAAACTCACTTAACCCAAAGAGGTTCAGACATAACAGGCATCGACGAAGAAATTGAACGCGCCAAAATCGAAATGACCCGGCTCACAGAATTCATCACCACTTTGGACCGGGAAATCGTGCGAATTAAACGCAGCGCTAAACGTACACAGCTTAACGTTCGCCACACTGAAAAGTACGGCAATAAACTGGAACGTGAAATCGCAGCTTACAAAGGCCGCATGAGCATGTACATGTCCGAACGCAACGCAATCAAGAAGTCACTGCAGAAGAATCATATTGAACTTTCCGAGTTACGTCAAAAAACCGATCTTAGCCACATTCAAGACCTTGAAGTGCAAAGAGAAAGAATCGGTGAAGAAGCCAACACGCTTCGTCAAAACCTTGGGTCGCTGCAAACTGAAATAAACACGCGGCAATCCCAGTTCGATAACGTGCTTCGTGTAGGTTACCAGAACGTCAAAATCCAGTTGTCTAAGGTTGAGCAGCAGCAGAAGAAGCTTGAAAAAGAAATCGCTGAAGCCTTGCAGCAACGTGAAAACTTGACCAAGGAGCTTGACGATTTAGAGAAAAGCCGTGTTGAGCTTTCTAACGCTGTGTTTTCTGCTCGTGAAGAATCTAAAAAGTTTACGACTCAAATTGACGCTATCGACACTGAACTGCGCCTTTTGGACGCTGAGTATGAGCAGGCTGACATGCTGCTTAACCAGTTAACCCTAACAATTCAAACCAGCAACCTACGTTATCAGAACCTGCAAAGCCAGCTTAAACAGTACGGGTTTGAACAGGTGCTTGAAACTAACCAGAAACAGGTTGAAGACGCAGACACAACCATCCGCATGATGCAGTTTGAACTTGAACGCATCGGCGCCGTCAACCAACTCGCGCTTAGCCACTACGCCGACCAAATCGCACGTTACCGTGAACTATCCGTGCGCTTAAACGAGTTGGAACGTGAAAAACAGGCAATCGTCGCTTTCATGGATGAAATTGATGCTAAGAAACGTAAAGTCTTCATGAACGCGTTTGATAAAATCAACACCAGCCTCCAAGGCTACTTTGACAAGCTATCCGGGGGCGGAACGGCAACGTTGAAACTGGAAAATCCTGATGACCCCTTCACTGGCGGCATAGACATGATTGTCCAATTCCCAAACAAACCCGCAATCGTCGTCAGCGGCGCTTCCGGTGGCGAACGTTCATGTTCAGCAGTCGCCTTCATCTTCAGCCTTAAAGAGTTCTCGCCAGCTTCATTCTATATCCTTGACGAAGCTGACGCCCACTTAGACGCTTTCCACACAACCAAACTTGCCGAACTATTGCTTCAGGAAGCATCCAGAACCCAATTTATCGTTATTAGTTTGCGTCCTGAAATGGTTAACAAAGCTCAAAAAGTCTACGGTGTCTACGAACGCAACGGCATTAGCAACGTTGTTACCGCCAAGTTCCCTCCGCCTGAACCAACAAAAGGAGAGTTATCCCGGTAATGTCGTCCACTACACCGCCAGTTGCACCGCCGACACGTAAACCCTTCTATCTGCGTCCACCATGGAACATCCTTTTTGAATTATCTAAAATAGAAAAACTTGGAACACCCTGGAACGTCAACATCGCTTACCTCCTGCGCACTTTCCTAACTGAAATGAATCACACAGGTCAAGTTGACTTCCGCGCTTCAGGAGTCGCCCTTGATTCATCCGCTTTGATTTACCTTATGAAGTCCAAGCTGCTGTTGACGTTGCAGGAGCCGCCTCCACCATCAGCACCACGCCTTCCACCAGACTTTGTTCCGCCTCCACTGTTCCTGCCGCTACGTCACGAGTTAACTTCAACCACTATTCAGCATCTACTTGAAGTCTTAGACGAAGTTCTAAAAGGCGAAAAACTCTCGCGCCTCGACCGAATGGTAGCTCAAACTCCGGTTCTGCCTGCAGTTTCAGACTTGCTTCCACAATTCGACCGCTTCATTGCCGAATTGGAAAGTCAAGTGGACCAGCTTTACGCTTTACTTGTTGAAAAGGTGCATGGTCAAGGCATAATTGATTTTTCAACGCTCTCTAAAGGGGCAACTCGTATAGAAGCCTTAAGAATGTTCATTTACCTACTATTCCTTGCGCAAGACGGTTTAGTTAGCTTGTGGCAGAATGAAGAAACAGAAGAATTATACATTGCAGTGGGGAACCTAAAAGTTGGAAAAGCCGGACCACCAATCAAGTGACATTCAAACAGAGGCTGTTGAGCAACAGGTAGAGGTTCAACCGACCGCGCCAACGCAAACAGCACCCATTGACCAGCCAGCACCAACCGTGCAGCTTGAACAGCCAGTTGAACAGACCGCGACTGAGCAGCCCAAACAAGCCTCCACCGCAGAACAGGATGACGTTGACGATTCAAAAGGGTTAACCGAAGCCCAAGCAGCAGAAAAACTAAGACGCAACTTAGCGTTAATCGAGGCAGCCCTATACGTTGCAGGACGTCCCTTAGACCTAAACGAACTCTGCCAAGCAGCAAACAGCCGTTCAAAAAAGAAAGTCAAAAAATACACTGAACTGGTCATGCAAGAATACGCCGCAAGAAACTCGCCCATGGAAATCTTGGCTTTGAAAGATGAACGTTACGTTTTGCAGGTTAAAGCCGAATTTACTCCACTTGTTAAAAAATTGGTAAATCGTCCACTGTTATCTTCTGGTCCGCTTAAGACGCTTTCCTACATCGCGTTTAGGCAGCCCATCACCCAGAAACGTGTGGTTGAAGTCCGAGGCCAACACGCATATGGACACGTGAAACAGCTTAAAGAAATGGGTTTAATCACTTCAGAACGCGTAGGACGCAGCATGGCACTCAAAACCACCGACTACTTCGCTGACTACTTCGGCTTAACACAAGACACAACATCAATGAAACGAGAATTAAGACGCATTTTCGGCGACGCATTAAAAGATGACGGACAACCCTAAACTGTACTTGATTGTTAGGTTGCGGGTTTAGGTTTCTGTCTTTTTCGATATGTAAATACGGACACAGAACTGACAATTGTTATTGCCACAATCACAACTATTGTGATTATCAAAGCGATTATTTGCCAGTCAAAACCAAACAATTGACCTGTCGGCGATATTGATTGAGTTGGGGTTGGTTCAGAGTTTTGTGTTTGTGATGGCTTAACCGTTGCTGCTGGCGATGATGTTGTTGAATTGCTGTCGAGATTAAATGTTTTGGTGTTACTCCAATCACTCTCGGAGCCAGTAAAATTGTAGTAATAGGTTGCTCCAAGGGGTATCATGTCTCCGGCATAAACCTGATTAGAGTATCCAAAAAGTGCTTTTACTTGAAAGTCAACTTGACCGCCTTGAGAACCCTCAGAAGGCATAGCAATAAAAAAGTTGTAACCTGTAGACTCTTCATTCCAACTTAGTCCGCCTACAACTACTGTATCAGTTGAACCCCAAGCGTGAACATAATCTCGTGTATTCTCAAGAGTAGCGGCTACGCCAGCATAATAATTCCAAGAATCTTCAAAGTGTCCTTTCCAACGAATATTATACAATAACGCGATATTGTTACCAGCCAAATTATTATAGGCGCTGAAGGGTTGGTTATTTATTACAACCTCTATAGACCTATTCTCTATGTGATAACCTTCTTGTGTAGTTACACTCTTTCCTGTGTATGGGTCTATCGTAGTCACAGGTGGTACATCATATGGATGATGAGCAAGTCTCAAAGTAAACTCTGGAACGGAAGGCTTGGTTATTTCTGAATTAACGGGTTTAATAATTGTGAGACTTGACAGAATTAATATGGTGACAAGCGTTAAGGTAACATACTTGCGCATACCTTAATCTTAAAAACGCTCGCAGATAAAAAAATACCTGCAAAGTGCTGCAATCTTACTGTTAATAGACAACTTGCTTGTTAAACAAGATGTTTTAAAAAGCCTTCTAAATTAATACCCACGATAATTTGCTGTTAGGCTGCGGGTTTCTGTCTTCTTCTGTATGCGTATACGAATGCAGAGCTGACAAGTGTTATTGCCGCAACTGACACAATTATTGGGAGATAGCCCTGCGTTTCTGAGGTATCATGTGGCGATTCGTGTTGGCTGTTTATTTCGATATAGGCGTTGGCAATAGTTTCAGTATGGATATTGTAATTTTGACTGGGCGGGTAACCTGGCTCACTATAATCAAATACAACTTTCACAGTCAAATTATGCCGCCCTTCAGCGAGGTTATGTAACTGAATAAATCCTTCAAACCAAACATCACTTCCCGGCTGTTCACCTATAATCGAATGCGTTATTCTAACCCGTTGAAATTCTCCCTCGTCTAAAGCATATTGGAATTGCCTCGAAGTCTCAAGTGTAGGACCACCATGATAATGAGTTTTGTAAGTCTCAAACCCAACATCTATGGAAATATTATTCGAACTGTAAGTCGTGTTAACCGGTGATAAAAAGCAGATTTCTGGATTTGCAGGCGCAGCAACAAAATTTGCCCCAACCCTCGACATAAACATTAGCGACGACAGCGCCAACAAAAGCAGAAACGAAAATGCAACCGCAAACACTTTACTCTGCATAATCCCTAACACACTTACAATTCACTCGGACACCTACTTAACCTAAAAGCATTTTCGTCAAGAAACTTTGACTACCAGTAAAACTGCCTTTCAATGCTTTATTTTTTAAACCAACCTATTAGGATCCTAATAGAAACTATATGCAGAAACCTATAGGGGGTAGGTGCTAATGGCTGAAAAACGTTTCATTAGCATGTTGAAATTCAGTGCTTTTAACCCTTGGAAACCAGTCTGCCCTGAACTGTCGTAAAGTAATCAACAGCCAACAAAACTCGCACCCAAACCCATCTGCTTGCAGAATCTGCCACAACCAGCCACACAGCACAGAATAGCACGAAACCAAAAAAGCAAGTTTCCTCTCAACCTGTTGGTTGTTGTTGTGCATAGCAAATTTTCGGCAACAACTTCATACAAAAAACAAACCCAAACACAAAACTGCAGTCTTTAAACGGATACGTTTATATGGAAATTAACAGTTTTACTGGTACGCGAATCTTAAAGGAATGTAGAATATGTCTACTCATAGCAGTTTACGCAAAAGAAAACTTACAGGCGGCAAAAAAAGAGTTTACCGTTCTAAAAAGAAGTACGAAGCAGCAGGTTACCCAGCTGAAACAACACTCGGTGAACCAAAACGCAAAAGCACAAGAGGCTTAGGCGGCAACATTAAAGTTAAAGCTTTAACAGAAAAATTCGCCTCAGTAACAGACCAAAAAACAGGTCAAACCCAGAAAGTACAAATTACACGTGTAGTCAGAAACGGCGCAAACGTTGACTACAACCGTAGAGGCGTAATCACCAAGGGCGCAGAAATTGAAACAACTCTTGGCCACGCAAAAGTAACCAGCAGACCAGGCGCAGACGGAATCATTAACGCTGTCTTGATTGCTGGAAAAGAAAAACAATAAAAAAATATTTTTTAATTTTTTATCTTCTATGCCCATGTAGCTGCTGTTTTTGCTGCTCCGCTTGCTGTTGAGCCTTAATTTTAGAAAGCTGCGCTGCAAGTTTTAGAATAATCTGCTCTTTCGGCTCATTCTTTTCAACAGTAAGCATGCCAACTTTTGCCCATGGAGCTTTAGGGTAACCCGCAGTAGGGTTAACATCGTTTTGCAGTCCAAGTTTGTCAGCCGCTTCTTTAATTTCCAAAATTTTAGGGCTAACAACAGCCAAGTTTTTGGGAACCCGCCTGCCCTCGCTTTTGCTTTTGGCTGCGTCAAAGTAGACGGGCCAAATTATTGCGTTATCAGATTTTCGCATTTACTTTTTCTCCTTACTTGTGTGCGTAGTAAGCTACCATTTTCTGGTTAACAGCATCCACGCGGCTAAAGCCGAACCTTTCAAACTGTATAACCATGTCTGGCTTTAATTTTTTGCATTCACTTTCAGCAAAGCCTTCCATTCTTTGGGCGTCTTGCAGTACGATTTCACATGGATACTCTGTGCCTTTGGGAATCCATTGGATGAGTTGTGCCTTGATTTTTCGTACGTCTTCGTAAGATTCGCTGGAGAATTTAGCTTCAACCGAGATGAGTTTAGGTTCAACAGCGTCGATTGTTGCTTGTTTGTCAACTTTGGTGATTTCGATGTTGAAGAGTTCCATAAGCCTAATAATTTTGCCTTGCTCCATACATATCGCGTCTTTTTTAGAAATCCAAAAGCTTGCTGAAGCATCGTCTCCGCTTGGAGTGATTGTGTATTCTCGGAAACCGCGTTCAGGCTTTTCAGGATGCAGCGGCAGCTTTGAAGTGAACGCTTTGGGCAATCCAGTGACTTTGAGTTCTATGGGTTCTGAAACAAAGAAGTACCTGTTGCTTGAAGCGTCTAAGATTTTGCGGTTATGTGCGTACAGGTTTTCCCAGCTTAAAGTGACATCGTTAGCTTTTATGCCAACTTCAACAATCATTTTCTTGATAGCTTCGGGGGATATTCCGCGTTTACGGAGAGCTGCAAAAGTGCCAAGGCGTGGGTCGTCGTAACCGGCGTAGGTGCCGTCTTTGATGCCTGTAACAATTTTGGATTTGCTTAGGAATGCGCCTGTTATTTTTAGTCTGCCGTAATGGATTGCTTCGGGGTATTCCCAGCCAAGCGCGTTGTACATATATTTTTGGCGTATCATGTTGGTGTAATGCTCTTTTCCCCGGATGATGTGGGTCATACCCATTAAGTGGTCATCTATTCCTGCTGCCAAATTGTAAAGTGGCCAAAGAGTGTATTTGCTTCCTGTGCGTGGATGTGGATACTTTTGGGTGTCAATAATGCGTAAGGCTGGCCAATCGCGCACTGCAGGGTTAGGATGGTCGAGCTCTGTTTTAACGCGCACGACTGCTTGTCCTTCTTTGTAGCCGCCGGCAAGCATTTTGTGCCAACGTTCAAGCTGCTCTGAGGCTGGTATGTCACGGCAGGGGCAAGCTTGTCTTGAAAGGGCGATTTTGTGGAAAACTTCCTGTTTACATTCACAAACGTAAGCGGCACCAAGCCCAACCAGGTTCTCTACGTGTTCGTAGTAGATTGGTAGTCTGTCACTTTGGATGTATTCTTCATCAACTTTGACGCCAAGCCACTGCAGGTCTTTTTTGATGCTCTCGTAAAATTCTAAGCTTGGTTTTTTGATTTTTGGATCAGTGTCTTCAAAGCGTAGAATGAATTTGCCGTTATACATGCGTGCGTACTCATGGCTTAACACGATTGCTCGGGCGCTGCCAAGGTGCAGTACGCAGTCAGGGTTTGGCGAGAACCTTGTAACGATTTGTTTGTACTTGTTCGCGTTGGGCAGAGCTGGAAGCTTTTTTTCTTCGGGTTTTTCTTTCTTTTGAGTTTCAGGCCAATTCTGCTCCACAATAGCCTTCTGCTCAGCCAACGATAAACTGTTAACCTCATTAACTACACTGTTGATTACAACGGAAAGCTCCTTAACGTTTGACCGCAGGTCTTGTCTTTCTCCGAGAACTTTGCCAACCATTGCGCCTGCCTGCGCTTTACCATCATGAGAAACCGCGTTAAGCAACGCCGCCTTCCTAATCAACTCTCTTAAAGCATTATCTTGTTCAAGTGCCAAATCAATTACGCTCACGTAAATGTTACATGTTTCTTTTAATCAAGAATTCGGCGAACGCTTTTAATTTTTCCTTAGCTTCCGGCGTAGGTAACAAGCGGTCAACCTCGTTCCAGCTGTCAACAACGATTTTTTCAGCAGTCTGCCTTGTGTGCTCGATGGCGTGGTACTTCTGCATTAACGCTATTGCTTCGTCACGCAGGTTCTGGTCACTTGTGTGCATGTTCAAAATTTCAATAAGCCGCTTCTTGTCAGCTTCGCTGGCGTTTTCAAGTGTGTAAATAACCATTAAGGTTCGTTTGCCTTCGGTGATGTCTTGTCCGACACCGCCTTTCTTTTTGGCGAATTCTTGACCAGTTAAATCTAGAATGTCATCTTGCATCTGGAAAGCCACACCAATACTTTCAGCAAACCTGCCCAATTTCTCTACAAGTTGCTTATCTGCGCCTGCGAGAACAGCCGCCATTTTTGCCGCCATACGCGCTAAAGTGCCTGTTTTGTAAGCGCACATTTGCAGGTAATCATCTTCACCGATTTTGTCAGCGTTAGCTAAACCTCGGTGCCAAGCGATATCCATGGCTTGACCCATGCTTAAGTTAATCATTTCTTGAACATAAACTTCGTAAACGCCGCAAAGCACCTCTGCGGGCAAATCAACTTCTTTAGTCATTAAAGCCAACAGGGGCAAATAGTACATGGCGTTGCCGACGTTAACCGAAATGTCTATTCCGTACAGCTTGTAGCTGCAGGGTTTTCCCCGTCGCAACTCGGAGCTGTCTTCAATATCGTCGATTACGAGGGTTCCGTTGTGGATTACTTCTGGGATGATTGCGAAGTCTGCGCAGTAACCTTGTTTTTTGCCCAAAGCCTCGCAGATGAGCAAGAACAGGGCTGGACGCCAACGTTTTCCTCCACGGTCGAGCATGTCCCAAATGGGGTCAGCTATTCCTTTATCCATAGTTTCCAGGTTGTAACTGTAAGCTGGCGGGGTGACTTGGAAAAGGATTGAGTCTTTAGTGAATTTACGTGGAATATACTTTTCAATAGCTTTGTCAATTAACGGCGCTTTTTCTTCAAGGAATTTTTCGATGTCCAAGCGTTAACATGCTCCTCTAAGTGCGTACCCTTCTATGTTAAATCCTCTTGTTTTTAACCACTCCGCAGTTTTGCCGCAGATAACCAAGGGAACCTTAGCTAAACCAGCAACATTTTCTGCGCCAACCAAAAACATAACGTTTCTCAATTCATTAAGGTATTCTGAAATAACCTGCTCAACCATATTGCTGCTTTTAGTTGCTGCTTCCAAAACTGGCTGCGCTATTCCTGCTAAACACGAGTCAAGAGCTAACGCCTTTGCAACATCTATTCCTGAACGTACACCGCCAGACGCGATTATCGGCATTTTTGTTGCCTGATACACTTCTGTAACGCTTGCCGCGGTTGGAATACCCCAGTCCCAAAACGCTTTACCCAACGCTTTTTCTCCACGATAATATTCTACTGCCGCGAAACTGGTTCCGCCTACGCCGCCGACGTCAATGGCTTTTACGCCTGCATTTTTGAGGGCTTTCGCGTCTCCAGCACAGATGCCTGCGCCAGTTTCTTTAACGATAACTGGTTTGTCAAGCTCGTTTGCGATGTCACAGATTTTTGCTAAGACGCCTTTGAAGTTGGTTTGTCCTTCAGGTTGAACAGCTTCTTGCAGGGCGTTTAGGTGGATTGCAACTGCGTCTGCATCTATCATTTCTACGACTTTTCGGACTTCTTTTATGCCGTAGCCGTGGACAAGTTGGACGCCGCCGATGTTTGCGATTAAAAACGCGTTTGGTGCGGCTTTGCGTGCTACCGCATAGGTTCTTTCAAGATGATTGTTTTCGACGGCTGCTCTTTGGCTTCCCAAACCCATGCCGAGCCCGAGTTTTTCTACGGCAACGGCGATGTTTTGGTTAATCTCGATGGCCTCTTCTGTACCGCCGGTCATGGCCTCCACAATTAAGGGGGCTGAAAAAGTTTTGTTTAAAAAAGAAGTTGAAAGGTTTATGTCCTTTCTGTCTACTTCTGGCAAGGCTCGATGAACAAACCTTATGTCCTCAAACCCTGCTGTAACGTTTTTAGCTTGTGCCTTCTCTTCAAGGCAAATTCTGATATGTTCTGCTTTTCTTTTTTCAGTTTTCTGGGCAGCCATCTTACGTCTTCTCTATTACAGTGCCTAACACGCTTTGGTCTGTTAAGGCTCTGTAAATAGATAAGCCTTTTGTGGCTCCTGTAACTGTAACTGGAATTCCTGCTTCCACGACTGGAATGAGTTCAGCGATTTTTCCTGCCATTCCGCCTGTAACGTCGGTTCCTTGTGCTTTTCCAAGCTTGGGTTGCAAGGCTTTGAGTTCTGCAAGGTTTAGGTGCTTGATTGGTTTGGCTTCTGGATTAGTTTTTGGGTCTGCTTCAAAGATGCCGTCAGTGTCAACGCCGATTACCACTTTTTCAGCATTGTACTTCAATGCTAAGTAGGCTACAAGTTGGTCGCCGCCAAGTATTGTGAAGCCAAGTTTTTCGTCCATTACTGCGTCGCCGTACATGACTGGTGTGAAAATCATTTTGCTCATGGCTTTAAGGGCGGTTTCATCAAAGGTTTTGACTTTGCCGTTTTCTGTTATAATGCAGCATGATGGTGCAACGCTAATGGCTGGAATTTCATGCCAAATCATAGCATCCATAACTAAACCGTTTAGAACGGTCATCATGTGGTGTGTTTCGGCGAAACCAAACTTTTGTGTTGGGTCTTCTTTGTAACCGTCTTTGATGCCGTATTTAGCTGCGGTTGGGTGACCGAAACTGCCGCCTCCGTGAACCACAATCAGGTTGTCAAGGTCTGCGCGTTTGATTTCTTCAGCTAAGCGGTTGATTATTTGAGTATTCGGACTTGCCTCCGCGGTTTTGTCGGTGATGGCTGAACCGCCGAGTTTCAGGATGATGGGTCGTGCATCGTTCATTGTAATCATTACCATGATATCTAAATTCAGGACACTTAATTAACTTAATCAATTTTACAGTAGCCACCACACGGCTGTAGGCTGTGTTAACTCTTTTCTAATCCAAACTGGCAACCAAAATCAATATTTCGGCTAATCAACGGTTATAAGCCCTCAACTGCACCTCAAAAACATGTTTCAAAGTAACAAGACAAAAGCTGGCTTGATTTTCTTTGTTGGACCAACACAATTTATCCTTGCCGTAATCATTTGTGAGGCACTTTATCCGGGCTACAATCTTGGTCAACAAGCTATGAGTGACTTAGGCAGTTGGACTTTAGTAGGCAGCGCTGCTGCAATTTTTAACGTATCAACTGTCCTTCTTGGAATAACGATTGTTGCGGGTGCATTGCTTGTTAGGAAATACTTGAAAGATAGGTTTTTCATTGGATTGTTAATCATTGCTGGTATTGGGAATGCGGGTGTAGGTGTAGTTACTGAGGATATTTTTGGTCCAGTGCACCTCATTTTTGCGTTAGCCTTCTTTATTTCATGGGCAGCAGCCGCAATACTTTCCTTTAAATTTTTGAAATCGCCTTTCTCCTGTGCTTCTGCAGTTTTGGGTGTGTTCTCTCTTGTTGCATTTGTTGTATCGCTTTTAGCGGGAAAACCCGGTTCTGTTTTCAATATAGGCATAGGGTTTGGGGGAATAGAACGGTTAATAGTTTACCCATTGTTCTTGTGGACAATCGGGTTTGGCGGCTACCTGCTTGCTGAGTAGAACAGCAAACATCAATAACACCTTTTTTTAACATACTTTTGGACTGGCTTTCAGCCAATAGGACCTACCCCCCTTAGTGATTTTGGGTTTGCACGGTGCAGGTAGAGCCTACCCATACTGTTTCTACCTACCCCCTATAGGTTTCAGCATAGATATCCTATTAGGCTCCAAATAGGATTGTAAAGCGAAAGCAAAAATAAGCTGCAGGTCACTTTTCATTGGCGATACTTTATGCTTAAAGACTTCAACCTGTTAGCATCCACAGCCCGCGGAAACGAACGCGCCATGGTTAACGAAATACTTTTCCTGCTCAAAGACCAGCTTGGCGACCCTGACGCTGCAGCAGTTAAAACCGGCGTACGCGGCATCATTGTTGCAAGAACCAGCCTTGACCCCTATGTGGCTGTTGAAAAACTGCGGGAGCTGCTTAGTGAGCGTCCTTACGAATTCCGTTTTGCCTTGCGCATTATTCCAATTGAGCGTGTTGTGCCAACGGAGCTTGAAGCATTAAAACAGGCGTCACTTGAACTTGCGCAACGTATCGGCGAAAACGAGACATACCGCATCACAATCGAGAAACGCTTCACTACACTTCATTCAATGGATATCATTTCGGCTATTGCCAGTGAGATTCAACAAAAAGCAGACATGAAAAACCCAAACAAAATCCTGCTTATCGAAATTATGGGGGCTTTGACTGGGCTTTCTTTAGTCAAACCTCATGAAATAATTTCGGTTTTGAAGGAAAAGATGCTTTAAAGTTCCGTTGCTAACAAGGCAACCTGTTCAACAACTAAATCCACAAGAGCACCGCTTTCGTCACGGTTTTTTGCCGTAACTTCAATCATTTTAGGGGTAATGTTGAATGCGCGCACAATTTCTTGGGATTTTTTCGGTGTCAAATTAAGCACGGCATCGTCTGGTTCGGATTTTAGGTAACCCGATAAGTCTTTGAGGGCAGCCTTAACCAATTCAACATTCTCCCCAATTATTGTTACTGCCATCGCGGTCATGCCAGGTTTTATGCCGATTACTTGGATTGCCTTCTGAATTTGGCGTTGCGAAGACGCGTATAGCATGGTTTCCATTGCTAAACTCTTGGAAAGATTTGTGTGACCTCTAAAAGCTGTCAAAGCATTTAGAACCGCAAAGTAAAGGTGCTCCTGCGTTGCAATTAAGTCTGGGTTAAAGAATTGAATCCAAACTTTCTGCTCAGTTTTCCTGTTGGCTTTAAGGTAAGCATCAGCCTGCTCAAAACCCACGTTTCTAAAACCTGTAATTTCAGCGTAGTAGTTGAATTCTTCAAAACTGTGCAACATCTATGGTTGCTGCTCCTGCAGGGTTTTAAGAATTCTTTCTGTTAACTGTTTGGGTAAGCCAGCTTTTACCAGTTTAGCAAGTTCCTGGTTTGCGGCGCGTTTGCCTTCTTGTTTTTGAAGGATGTATCGCAGGGTTTCTTTGATTTCCCAAGGAAAAACTATCCAGCGGTCTGCAGTTTTCTCGTAATAGTCGGGTATGGTTTGGGTTGTTGTTTTAGTGTACAATGTGGCAATTTTTGTTTCTGCGGCGCCTTTTTCGGTGAGGTGCTGTTTTGCAGTTTTTAAGCTCTGGCCTGAATCGGAGATGTCGTCTACTATTAGGATTTTTTTGCCGGTTACTGGAACATTTAGGGGTTGCTTGAGTAGGGGTTGTATGCTTGGCTGGGCTATGTCTGCGTAAAATTCGATTCGGATGGTGGCAACTTGTGGGGTTTCAAGTAGGTCAGTTAGGATGCGTGCAGGAATTAATCCGCCTCTGGCTATGCCAACGATTATGTCGGGTTGGTAGCGGCTTTTGCGGATTTTTTCGGATTGTTCTATTAGCATTTCGTAGATTTGGTTCCATGTTGGGACTTCGTATTCTATGGTGGCTGCCACGGGATTGCCTCATATTTGGATGGCGGGGCTGATTATAAAAGGATGTCTTGCTAACACGTTAACCAAAATTTATCACTTCATTCACTATTTTTTTTATTAGTCAAAAAAATGGCTTATTCCGTATTTTGTTTGTATGTTTATAAAGGTGAAGGTTATATTTCATTGTCTGGATGAAGGCGTCTCCAGATATGTGTCGTAAATCGTAATATAGCCTTATATTGGCTAAGGAGATAGCATATAGTAATCAACAAAACAGGTAGTGAATTAAGACATGAAAAAGAATGGAGAAGAGGAGAAGGTAACGCGTGTCCTAACAGACCCCAAGCTTTCAGCAATCAAAGCTATGCTTGAAAAGGATCACGCCATCGATTGTCTGTTACTGCTTTACATGGACAAGGGTAAATGGAAAGATGCTAAAGACTTTATGAAGTTAAACAAGCTTACGTTAAGCGACGGCACCTTTAGAGCCCGAATGATCGAAATTGAAGATTTGGGCTTAGCTAAAAGCGAACGTATTGACCCTTTAAAGAAGTACTACATTAAGACTGAATTAGGCGAGAAAGTCGCGAAGCTTCTGCTCAAATTCTTTGATGATGTAGAAGCCTAATTTCTTTTTATTGTTTTTCCGCTCTACTGTTCAACAGTTTCCTTTTTTGTTCATGGTTTTTTGTTTTTTTGTGTTTTTTTGATGGGCTTTTTGTAGATGTGTTCTACATACATATAATATGGTGTATTAAGTCATAATATTTAAATCACTGGAGAAGGAACACTAACTTAAAACAGAAATTAAGGAGGATAAAAAAACAAATGAACTTTATAAGAAAAATGAGAAAACTCCAACACAACGCAAAAGCCCTCAGCCCAGTGGTAGCCTCAATCATCCTAATCGCAGTTACCGTAGCAGTAAGCCTCGCAGTAGCCGTATGGATGGGCGGTTTAACAACCGGATTCATGCAAACCGAACAACTTCAGATAACAAGTGTGACCATTGATGCGGTTACAGATACTGCAGTGATTTCTGTCTCAAATACTGGAACATCAGCTGTTACAATTAACCAAGTTTTCGTAGGAAGCGCTCAAATAACTACAGGTCTGACTTATGCAAACGTAACTGGAAGAACCGGCATGTCTGACACAGGTACTTTATCAGCAAACTCACAAGGATACATTAACATTGGTGCTTCAGCTGCCCAAGGATTTGTCGCAGGCAACAACTATATGATCAAAGCAATCACTTCAAAAGGAACTACCGTTCAATACTCTGCAGTCGCAGGTCCAACATAAGCTTCCCTATTGTTTAACTTTAGAAAGTTAGGTTAGAACCAGAGTGCAAAAGCACTCTTCATTTTCCCTTTCTCTGTTTCCTCAATTTGGAGGTGCAACAAAAACATGGTAGTCGAAATAAAAGAATACAATTCAGCACAAGAAATAGCAGATACACTCGATAAAGAAATCGCCGACACCAAAAGCACATTAGGCGAGTACCTGCGTAGGCTAGACGAAATCCGTTCTTTGGCCGAGAAGTCAAAGAAACTTCACGAAGTCGTCCTAAAGCTTGCAGGCAAAAAAACTAACAATGAAACTCAAGGCGAAATCGCATTAGGCACAATAAACGTTGTCTTGGATGCTAACCCTTTTCATGAGTTAACCGCCATAGAGTCTGTGGTTCGTAGCCATCAAGAGCGTCTTTTGGTTTTACAGAAGGCGCGTGAAGCGTTAAAATGGCTTGACCAGTTAGGCGACACTGATGGATTAAAGTATCTGGTAGTTGAAACCGAGGGTATCCCCGAACGTATACTGTTCAAAATTTACTAATCATTTTTTCACTTGAATGGAGAACACAAAGTTGACCCTTTATTCCCTTGCATTAAAAACCGCTATAGATGAAATACGAAACGTAACCCCTGAAGTATCCTGCGCATTTGTTTTCAAGCAAGACGGCGAAGTTATAGCTCAAGATGACGACGCCAAACCGAAAACCATACAGGAAGCTATACAGTTCTTCAACGAAATGACCTCACGCATGGGCACTGTCGGAGGCTTTGAGAACCTGTCAATCAGAGGTCGCAGTGGTCAAGTTACCTTTACTGAATGTGTGGACGGGTTTTATTTGGGCACTGTTTCTTCAAAAATGGTTGACGAAAAAACATTGTTTGTCTTAAACCACATTGTAGTCCCAGTAATCATTAAAGTTATTCAGCAAATGCCCCAGAACAGCATAGTTCCTGCAGTAGTTGCAAGTGAAGCAAAACTTGAAGAGCCAAAACAGGAACAGCTGATCGAAGAAGCAAAATCTGAAAATGCTCCAGTTGTGCAACCGGAAAAGATTGAGGAGGAGGTTCTGCCTAAAGCGCCTGTTCACCAGTTTATGGTTGAAAAAATCAGCGGGTTGCTTGTCGCATCAGATACTGTTCGTATTGATGGCGATGTTATTGCAAGTTGGGATCAACTTTACGAGGGCAGATTTATTGATCAAGTAACTGTTGAATCTTTGAAAATGAAAAAGATTACGTGCAAGTTCAAGCCTATTAAAGAAACCAGAAACACTGCTAAAGGCATAGTTCAGGTTCCTGAAAGAATCTTGCAAACGCTTGAAGTTTCAAAAGGCGAGTTAGTTATGATTACACCGGTGATTTAAAGAGGCGAAAAAGATGGGTAAAAACCAAAGCATTACTGAAAACTCAACTACTGTGTTTGTTGAAGACGCAACGGTTAAACCGGTTGAGGAAGAAAACTTTGAATACACAAGCCTAAACGACGCGTTAGTAGAAATAAGGAAAACATCTGGCGTGACAGGTTACATTCTTAAAAGCCAAACATCAGCCACCATAGACTTAAACGATACAAACAAGCTTGTTGACTATTCATTGTTAACTTCTGCAGTTATGGATTCAAGCCTCGCAGCGCAGAAACTTTTTGGCATTGGAAAAGTTGAAAGCATCACTGTGGAAGGCAAAACTGTCAAAGCACTCTGTATAGTTAAAGGTGAGAACAGGGCAAGCATTTTTATGGAAAAGACAGTTGACGACGCTGATGTGTTGGCAAAAATTGAAAACAAGTTGTCAACACCTAAAACGGCGCCGTAAACCCTTTTTTAGCTTGTTTGTGGTACGAGTTTTCTAAAGTCAGAATTTAGTTTTACTTTTAACCCTTCAGGGTCAAGAACTACAAGTTCATAATCCGAAAGAAAGGTCACCAGTTCGTTTATCTCGAAATCGCTAAAGTCAATGTTTCGGCGAAGTGAATCTATTGAGTGCCAGTGTCCGTCGTCAAGAAGGTCTAAAGCCCATTCAATCTTTGTCATTTTCTTTTTCTCCTTTCTGTTAATCTCCCATTTTCGGTTTTAAAAGAGTTTTGAGCTTTAGTTTTAGAATTAAACTATAGAAAAAACTCTAAATCATCTGTTTCAACCCAAAAACCAGAGCCAAGCAAAAAATAAAGCTTCAAAAACTTTTAGCGACACAAGTTTTGTCATTAAAAGTAGCATAAAACCTTATATTTTCAGTCTGAGCCCTACTTGCTTTAGAGGAACTTTACATGCACAAGAAACTTCTAATTCCTGGACCAACAGAAGTTAGTAAAGAAATTCTAGATGAACAAACCCGTTATCTTATAGGCCACCGAGAAAAAGAATTCTCAACATTATACGGAGGAATCACTGACAAATTAACCAGTTTCTTCCAGTTAACACCCGACATCAAACCCACAGTCACCACCGGATCAGGCACACTGTGGTTTGACATCGTCGCAAGAAGCGTAGTAAAACAAAAAGCACTAGCATGCGTAAATGGCGCTTTCTCCAAAAGAGCAGCAACAACACTTCAAGCATGCGGCAAAGAAACTGACATACTTGAAGTGGAAATGGGCAAAGCAATCAAGCCAGACATGGTTGCAGAGAAACTTGAAAACGGCGGATACGACACCGTTACAGTTTGCCACAACGAAACCTCCACTGGTGTTCGTAGCCCAATAAAAGAAATTGCTCAAATGATACGCAAAGACTACCCAGACGTCATCTTAGCTGTTGACGCTGTATCTTCAATTGCAGGTGACAAACTAATCCCGTCAGAAATCGGATGCGACATCATCTTTGGCTCAACCCAGAAATGCTTCGCGTTGCCGCCAGGTTTAGCAGTTGCACTTGTTAATGACCGTGCTGTTGAGCGTGCAAAAACAGTGCCTAACCGAGGTTCATACACTGACATGGTTGAAATCTTCGAGTTCGAGAAGAAACATCAAACACCATTCACTCCAAACATTAGCCTGTTGTACGCACTTGACAAACGCATGGACCTGCTGCTTGCTGAAACCTACGACAAAGTCTACCAACGTCACCTTGACATGGCAAACTACACTCAAGAGTGGGCCAAGAAGAACTTTGCAATGTTCCCAGAACCAGGATACGAGTCAATCACTGTTAGCTGCATAAGTAACACTCAGAACAAAGACGTCAAAGCATTAAACCAGCAACTTGGCGAAAGAGGCTACATGATTTCCGGCGGCTACGGCAAAATGGCAGATAAAACCTTCCGCATTGGCCACATGGGTGAATGGAACCTTGATGGCATCAAGCAGGTTATCAGCCTAATTGACGAGCTCTGGGGACTTGGTAAGTGACCATTAAAATCCTCATCAGCGACAAAATCTCAGATGACGGAATAAAAATACTGCAAGAAAAAGGCTACCAAGTCACCACGGCTTGGGACATGCCTAAAATTGACCTCCCAAAAATAATCGTTGACTATGACGTTTTAATTGTCAGGTCAGCAACCAAAGTCAAAGGCGAACTTTTAGCTAACGCAAAAAAACTCAAAATAATCGCCCGCGCAGGCGAAGGCTTAGACAATGTTGACTTCCAAAAAGCAAACGAACTTGGCATAAAAGTCGTCAACACCCCGCACGTTAGCTACATGAGCGTTGCCGAACTCGCTTTAGGATACATTATTGCTCTTGCAAGAAACATTGTACAGGGCACCATTAGTATGCGTGAAGGCAAATGGGAAAAAGAACGTCTCATGGGTACTGAAATTAACGGAAAAACCCTTGGCGTGATTGGCTGCGGATACATTGGCAGAACGGTGGAACGTTTCGCTATCCAGATGGGCATGAAAGTTGTAGCGGTTGAAGAATGCGTATATGACCGTTTTGTGCCCTTGGACGATATGCTGCCTAAAGCTGACTTCATCACAATTCATGTGCCGCTTAGCCCCTTGACTAAACATATGATTTCAACTAAAGAATTTGAAAAAATGAAAACTGGCGTCATGATAGTTGACTGCTCCCGCGGTGGAGTAATTGACCAAGAAGCATTGTATCAAGCGTTGGTTTCAGGCAAAGTTAAAGCCGCAGCTTTAGATGTTTTCGAAGAAGAACCGCCAAAAAACAGTAAGCTGCTGACATTGCCTAATGTTATAGCTACTCCACATATGGGTGCTCAAACTGAAGAGGCACAGTTAAAGGCTAGTGTGCAGATAGCTAACCGAGTTATTGAAGTCTTAGAAAAACAGTGAGCGGATGACGTTTGGTTGACATAAGACCCTTTAGAGCAATAAAGTACACTCCTAAAGCGGGCAACCCCGAAGATTTGGTTACCCAGCCTTACGACAAAATTTCTCCTGAAATGCAAAAAGAATACTATGAAAAGTCACCCTACAATTACTGCCGCTTAATCCTGCCCGTTGAAGCTGACAAATATAATGTTGCGGCGCAGCGCATTCAGCAATGGCTAAAAGATGATGTAATGGAACGCACTCCGCAACCGGCAATTTTTGTTTCACGCCAAGAATACAGTATCCACGGCAAAAAACTTGCCCGCACCGGTTTGATTGCTGCACTGCGTTTGTATCCTTACAGCGAAAACATGGTTTTTCCACACGAGTTTACTCATTCAGCACCCAAAGCAGACCGTTTAAACATGCTGCGAACAGTGCAGAAAGACCTTGAACAAGTTTTCCTAATGTACCCAGACTCGGAAAACAAGACGATAGATTTCTTTAAAGAAATAGCCAAAACCGCCCCGTTAGCCCAAGTCACCGACCCAGATGGCGTAGAACATACTGTCTGGCAAGTTACCGACCCCGAAAAAATCAGTTTCATTCAGCAAGTGCTCAGCGAAAAGAAAATGGTCATCAACGATGGTCACCACCGTTACGAAAGCGCCATTGCTTACCGCGATGAAATGCGTGCCAAAGGTGACTGGTCTGAAGATTCAGCGTTTAACTTTCACATGTGCTACATGGTTCCCGTGCAGGACGAGGGCTTAGTGGTGCGACCAACACACCGTCTGCTTAAAGACGCAAAGATTACACCAGCGGTTATGGAAGAATTCAAACGTTACTTCACCGTCACTGGTATCGCTCCAACTGTTGAGGCTATTGACAACTATCTTGCAAGTCACATAAACGAGCACGCCTTCTGTGTTTACGATGGCAAAACCGCTTACGGCTTAACCATGAAACACGAAGAAAGCGTTTACCAATACGTTTCTGCCCACACCTCAAAAGAAACTAAAATCTTTGACGTAGTTATTCTGCGCGATATTGTCTTTAAGGTTATTCTGAAAACTGGCGAGCTCAAAATTGACGAAGGTATCCTTTACGAACGTTGGGCAAAAGATGCATTAACAAAAGTTGACCAAGGCAAAGCCAGCGTTGCGTTTCTCGTAAACCCAATCAGCGCAAAAGCCGTGGCAGAACTGGCCCTGCAACATGAACGTTTGCCGGAGAAAAGCACGGATTTCTATCCGAAGCCATTGTCCGGTTTTATTATGATGGACATTTCGGCGTCTGAAAAACTTTAAATTTTTATTCATTTTTTTATTTTGTTTTTTTAATTGATAGAAATGGTTATTAGCTTCTTAACGCTTGAAAATTGTTAAGGAGCATCCTTTTTTATGGCTGAAGTCAAACCGCCTAATGTTAAAGCCTCAAAAAAATACGTTGCAGAATTTGTTGGGACTTTGGTTCTTGTTTTGTCGGGTTGCGGTAGCGCTGTTATTGCAGGCAATTATATTGGGAATCTGGGTGTGTCTTTTGCTTTTGGTCTTTCTGTGTTAGTGATGGTTTATGCTATTGGTAGTGTTTCAGGTTGTCACATTAACCCTGCCATTTCTATAGCTATGTTGGCGGCTGGAAAATTAAGTGTTAAAGACACTATCTTTTATGTTCTATTCCAATGTGTAGGTGCAATAATCGGTGCAGGTATACTCTATTCGATTGCTATTGGAGTCCCATCATTCAATATTGCCATAAACGGTTTAGCTCAAAACGGTTATGGAATTGCCTCGCCAGCTGGCTACTCGCTTACTGCTGCAATAATTTCTGAAATAGTATTCTCTTTCATTTTCATTCTTGTTGTTTTTGGTTCATTAAGCGAAAAAGCACCCAAAGGATTCGCTGGAATAGCAATTGGACTCGCCCTGTTATTAGCACACCTAGTTTTAATACCGATAACCAACGCCAGTGTTAACCCAGCTAGAAGTTTAGGTCCAGCTGTGTTTGTGGGTGGCTTAGCATTAGAACAACTTTGGCTGTTTTGGGTTGCACCAATAATAGGTGGACTTTTAGCTGCCTTAGTATGGAAAATCATGAAATAAAAACTAAAAAATTAGTGAGCGCCCAAACTCTCCCTTTTATGGGCTTCAAAAATTATTTTGTATATTTTATTGGTTGGCGTTTAAATTTTTTCTTGCAGATGATGCTGCAGAAATGGTAAGTTTCGCCTTCGTAAGTAATCTTGAACTTGGCTGTGTTCTCGTCTAGAACCATGCCGCAAACTGGGTCTCTAAATGACATTCTCTGGGTTAAACCTCAGTGAAGATTATACTTGCCATCATTTATGGTTAGTGGTAAAACAATAACAAAGCCTCAAGATGCAAATGGTCCTTTTAGCATTGTTTTCTGTTATTCTCTGCTGTTAGTAACATATTTATTTGTGGTGAACAACCATTTGTAAGCCATCAATGGCTGACATGAGTGGCTTAAAAGCAATGAAAAATATAATCAAAAAACTATTCCAATGGTGTCCTCAACCGCCTCAAACAGTTAACAACAAGTCAGTCCTAACGGCAGCCCTAAAATTCTCACCAAAAATATTGGCCGCTCTTATTGTGTTAGAGATTTTTGTGTTGCTGGTTGCACCTATAACATATTTGGCCCTTTTAGGCCCAACAGTTGTTTACACGGAAGGAAAAATAATGCCCTTAACAGAAGAACAAATCAAAACCTCATGGCCAAACCTTCCCACAGGTGACGAAATAAAAAGCAGTGGTGTTCAGTACAATTTCTTCAATAGTTACTCTAACATCGAAAACTGTGCAAGAATTAACATGTTCGCCAATATGGGTATTATGCATCTTCCTATAAGATACTCTGTTTACGTGCCAGATAGTTCAGGTTGCTGGATAGAAGTACCAGACCAATTTCTTGCCACCGAAAATCCCCCGGTAATTCAGCCAGACGGGTTCATGGGCACTTATTTGCCATTAAGCTATGGTGTTATAGTGTCAATAATTATAGGGTTAACAATTGGAATAGGTGTTCTTCTGATTTTACGAAATAGGCGTTAAAAAAGGGTAGTTGCTATTACAATTGCCCTGTTAACAGTGCTCAAAATGGGAAAGTAAGCGGCTTTTTAAAAAACATAAAAGGAAAAAAGGTTAATTATTAGTTATGAAGAAGCTGGTGGTTTTTGCCCTTCTCGTTTTAGGGCTTTTAACTTCTTCCTCAGTGTTGGGATTAATTAGCTTGGCTCAAGCAAACCCTGGTCCAGCAACCCAGATTCCACCAGTTGTTAACGTACCCAACATGCAAATCAAAGCCCAAATACTCAGAACCGAAAAAGAAGCACTGGCGACAGTTGATGTAACTTACACAATGAAAACACGTTACGGCTATGGGGACAGTTTTCTCTCTGAAAACTGGGGAATGAACATGATGGTTGACCCTTCACAATACGTCGAAGTTACAGTGGTCTATGATAACCTAGACGCCTACTACCCAATTCCCCCTAACGCCACAAATGTATCCTTCAAAATTAACAATGATAACCTTAACTGGACCCAAAAACACATACACAACTACCACCTTTTTGACACTTATTTAACCGAAGTTACGTGGAGAATAAACAAGGTTTTAGACAGTTTCCAGATAACCGCCCATTACGAGGTTCCTTTAGAGAAAACACCAGAAATCTACAGTTATCTGGGCGAGTATGCTTTGATAATTCCGCTTGGCGCACAATTTGGACTTAAAGAAGCAGCCTCAAACTACAATTCTTACCACTGGTTCGATAATTCGTCGGCAGATTTTTCTATCCAAACTGACGAAAGCTTTGGAGACATAGTAGCCTACTCAATAGATGGCTTAGGCACATTAGAACAGCTTGACTCTACCCTTACAGGGCAAGACAAAACATCCCAGACTGACTTTACTGTATCAGTGCCTGACCTTTCAAACTCCGCAACCAAGTCTATACATGGAGCAGTTGTAATACTGAATAATCAAAAACAAGACGTAACTGAGCAAAATACACAAACAGTCCCCCTCATAGCAGCGGCAACAATAGCGATCATTTTAGTAATAGTCATCACCGTGCTAATTTACCTAAAGAAGCGGCGACAATAAAAAACAAGTCTTTGAGAATTAGGGGAAAGCGTGTATTTGATAACAGCAAATTAACAATTGTAAATAAAAGAAAAGGTTGCTTCTTTAGTAGAAGCTTTGGATTCCTGAGTCTTCTTGCTCAGTTTTGGCTTTTGCAGAAACGATTTCTTCAATTCTGGTTTTGGTTAGGGCTTTGATGTTGTGGAAGTTGCTTAATTCGCCGTAGCTGACAAGTGTGATGGCTGTTCCTTCGGTGCCTTTGCGTGCGGTTCTGCCGATGCGGTGGAAATAGACTGGTGGGTCGTTTGGTACGTCGTAGTTGATGATGTGTGTGATGCCTTGAATGTCTAAGCCTCTTGCGGCGACGTCAGTTGCTACGAGCAGGCTTAATCTGCCGGAGCGGAAGTCGTTGATTGCGCGGTCTCTTTGTGCTTGTGTGAAGCCAGCGTGTAGTGCTTGGACGCGGAAGCCTTTGCGGTGCATTTGTTCTGAAACTTTGCTGGTGTCTCGGCGGGTTCTGCAGAAGATTATGGCTTTTTCTACATCGTCTTGGTGTAGAATGCTGCAGAGGGCTTCGAATTTGCCGCTTTGGTTGACAACAGTGTATAACTGTTTCATTTGGGTGACTGCGATTTCGTCTTTGCTTACAAGGATTTGTTCTGGGTTTTTCATGTACTTGTTGCAGACACGCATTACTTGTTTGTCAATGGTTGCACTGAAAAGGCTTGTTTGTCTTTCGTGTGGTGTTCTGGAAAGAATGTATTCCACGTCTTCCATAAAGCCCATGTCGAGCATGCGGTCCGCTTCATCCAAAACAACAATTTTGACTGAAGCCAAGTTAAGTACACGACGTTCCATTAAGTCGATTACTCGTCCGGGTGTACCAACAACGATGTGAACTGTGCCGTTTAAAGCGTGAATCTGCTTGTTGATGGATTCTCCACCATAAACTGCTAAAACGCGGATTTTTGCGTATTTGCCGAATTTTGCAATGTTTTCGGCTACTTGGACGGCTAATTCACGTGTTGGAACCAAGATTAAACCTTGTACGCCTTTAACGTGGGCGTCTAACCGTTGAACCATTGGTACACCGAAAGCGGCAGTTTTGCCTGTTCCGGTTTGTGCTTGCCCAATAACGTCTTTGCCTTCAAGCAAGGGTGTTATTGCTTGGGCTTGAATCGGAAAAAGAGCATCAAACCCTATTTCTTTTAAACTTTTCAAAACTTCCCCACTTAAGGGTAAGTCTTTAAATGATTGTACTTGCAAATCTATTTTTTCTCCTGCCACAGAAAAGTTCATGCCATTTTGTTCGAAAGCTCAGGAGCTTAGGTTATACATGAGTTAATGTGACACTTCCATTCATTCTGTAGGGCGCATATAAAAAGATTTGTAAGTCCAAAATTGGAACAGAACGTGAAATAACCAATATTTCGGGTTTAATTGCCTAATAAAACCGCTAAATTGCCCATTATCCAAACAATGCCTATGAGTTGTGGTTGTTAAGGTACAGTCACAAATCTAAATGTAGTTTAGTTTTCTCAGAAGATAAGCAATCAGTTGGTTCCACACAACAAAACGGATGGAAAAAACAAATGGGAAAAGCTAGACGAAAAGTGCCGCCACCATACTTTTACAGTGGCGAACATGAAGCAAAAACCGAAGAGGAAAATGAAACATCAGACGCTTATGATACTGCACAAAGAGAACAAATGCTTGATGACGACGAAATAACCGCTGCCGAAGCGGGATTCATGCGGGGCAGAGAACAAGAACCTCCAAGCAAAAAGGTCACAAGACGCAACGCAATAAGTCATGCTGATTCAACCTCGGTCGAGCTTGCTAAAGCAGAAAGCGAAGAAGACTAGCTGCTCAACTAAAATTGAACCTGCGTTTACCTATTTTTTTAGCGTTAAGCTTGAAAATTAGAAACCCATAAAAACGCACTTACTCACTGTTTTGTTTATGTTCGAGGTCAAAGGAACCATCGGCAATACATTGCAACGCATAATCAGGTTTGCAAACAAAAGCACGATAAAAAACCTGCTAATTATTACCTTATGTGTGGCAATGTTTTTTGTGCAGATTTTCTTTCCCTATAACTATTACGCCTCAGCTGACAGAAGCGGAAACTCTCAGTTTCAAGTTGGCGTTCACTACGTTTACGAACAAGACGAGTTAAACGAAATTTACAGTCAAATTTATAGAATCAAAAACCTCGGCATCAGTGTAATCCGCATAACATTAGAATGTAACCCCAACGACCTTTACGGTAACGACCCTACAAACCAGAAAACTAACGCGTTGTTTGCTGCAACTGACCAGTTGGATTTGGATGTTGCACTTGTTATTCCTAACCATGAAGACCTTCAAAACGTGAACTATTACCTTAACCGTTGGGGTAGCCATCTTGAGTATATTCAGGTGCTTAATGAGCCAGAGTTGTCAGCGTCTTGGGATGCAGGCGCCCTTTTCACTGACGATGAAATTGTAAGCAAGTTTGAACGTGTCTATCAAGTTGTAGATTCCTATAATTTGCCCGCCAAACTATACACCAACTTTGGTGCAGGCTACATACTTCGAAGTAACGTGCCAATGGAGTTAAGCAAGCACCTTGACTTCGTCGGTTTAGACGTTTACATGGATGCATTTCTTGTGTTGTCACCTCATTTCGTAGGAAACCTTCGCAGCATGACTGACAAAGACATTGTAATCACGGAGTTCGGTATGTCTACAAGCAACAGTCTTGCCCAAAGCGACTTTATCATCAGGGGACTTAGCCTGTTCAAAAGTATGGGGTTGAAAGGTTGCTGGATAGCTTACTGGAACAGCGACTACGACTATTACGGAATCCGTGGCAGGCCAGCAGAAATTGCAATAGGAGAATGGATTGCAGAAAATGTTAACTAAAATAACTAAAACTGAACAATTTAACAGGCTAATGCGTCTGATAATTCACGGACTCTTAATCGTCTGCAGCTTAATTATACTTCAAACCGTGCTGGACAGCGCCAAAGACGGCTTCATGATGTTTCTGCCTCCACTGGGCTTCGCGTTCTTCTACATAACCACCTACCTTGTAGGACCCTTAATCATAGGCGCCGTAAACATAATAATAATTCACAGGCTAAACAAGTTGAAGGGTTGGCAAGTCGGATTCTGGCTCAACGGACTCTTTCTAATGCTGGTGTTCTCCACAACCAACTTGGTACTGCAAACTATGCTGAATTTGCCGTTTGCACCATACATTGCGTTGATTGACCTTTTCCTGCTTTCGTTGCCTTTTGGAATCGTTGCGCGATACAGCAATGGCGGATGGAAAAAACCAATCGACTAAACCCTGCAACTAATTGGTTGCAATAAACCATTTTTACTTCCAAAATACTTCATTATTTAGAAGTCAACTGTTGAGGGTCAACTGTTGAAGAAGACTTTTGCGGCTCTTGTTTCGATGGTTTTAATTGTGATTCTTGTTGTGGCAGCTACAGTTTACTTTCTAAACGTGTACAGCCCTGTGAAAGGTGCGCGGGATTTTTACCTCGCCGTTTCATTCAACGGCGGCACCACCGCTGAAGCTAAACTGCTTATTGACAAGGTTAAACCTTATACGAACCTGTTTGTGGTTCAATCAGGACCCGTAAGCATCAACGAGACAGCCATGAATGAAATCGTTGACTACGCCGTCACGTCGGGTTTGGATGTGATTGTCTATTTCGGGTTTTTTAACCCTAATTATCCTTGGCAGTTACCGTGGCTTGACTACGCAAAACAGCAGTGGGGCAACCATTTCTTAGGAGTTTACCTAAATGATGAACCCGGCGGGTACATTGTTGACCTTAACTGGACAGGCTACTTTACCCAACTAAGAATTCGAAACGAAACGGACTATTATTTGCATTCTCCAGCGGTTGACCTTGCCCTTAACGATTCCTTGCCGCCTGATTATGGCCAAGCAGCCGCACATTTTAACGATGAAGTATGGTTCAGCCTTGGCGTAAATGAGCTGAAAAATCGTTCAATCACCGCTTTCACCTCGGATTATGCTCTTTACTGGTTTGATTACCTTGGTGGTTACGACGTAGTCTTTACCGAGTTTGGTTCAAACAGTAGCTTAACTCAAAACGTGGCTTTAGACCGTGGCGCAGCTCGAATGCAGAACAAAACTTGGGGCGCTATCATTACTTGGACCTATGACCAGCCGCCTTATCTTGCCGACGGCAGCGCTGTATATGAGCAAATGCTTGACGCCTACCTTGCAGGCGCAAAATACATAGTAATTTTTGATTACCCACAGCTACCCGGAAACCCCTACGGTGTCTTAACTGAAGCACACTTTGCGGCGTTGCAACAGCTTTGGGCAGTTACAGAATTGGTTAAGCCTGATGATAATCAGCATGATGATGCTGTGTTGGTGTTGCCTCAAAATTATGGTTGGGGCATGCGGCTTGAGGATGACCGTATTTGGGGCGTTTGGGGTCCAGACGAAAAATCTCCGCAGATTTGGAACATTAGCCGTGAGCTGCTTACAAAATTTGATTTCAGGTTGGACATGGTGTATGATGATCCACGTTTCCCAGTGGACGGTCTGTATGAGAAAGTTTACTTTTGGAATCAAACCGTGTATTGACCCTAAAGATAGGTTTGGTGAGTCTGTTCCTACCAAGACGGCAATTGAATGCTTTATCTAAACATATAGCATATCCACTAAAGCTGAAAATAAAAAAGAAAAAAGGGTGGTTTTAGTTAAACGACTTCTTTCTGCATTCTTTTGGCTAACCCATAAACAATCGGTATCAAAATGATTGCAAGTGCAATAGCAAACGCCCATGCCACAGTACTGATTATTCCAGTAACTCCCGAGAAGGTTGAGAAGATTGCGCCAGTACCAATTAGCAAGAATATGCTGTAGAGAACAAATTTGGCGTACCCTGCGATTCCAGCAAACTCGCTGTGTTCCTCTGTAATGGATTTTATCAGGCCGTCAGTTAGGATTATGCCTACGCCGATTATTACAAACCCGATAATCAATGAGTAAACTAGGCTGCCTGCAGTGAACAGCAGCAAATCAAAGGCAATGTTAAGAATGATTGCAACTAAACCGATAAAGAGCAGGTTCTTTAGCATATCAGCGATTTCTGTTTTGGTCTTAAACATGGGACGGATAACGTTTCCAACCAGCATTGCTAAGTAATCAACAAGTACAGTTCCTAAAACTATGACAAGTATGCCGCCTAAAAGCCGTGGTAGATATGCAGCTATTTGAGCAATTAACGCGCCAGCTTCCCCTGGAACGTTTAGCATTGAAACAGCTACTACTATTGCAACAATTGCTATGAAAGCGTATATGATGCCGCCTACGAAATTGGATAAGTCAAAACCGCTGTTACGGAAGATTTTGCCGATTTCACTTTTATCAAAACTTTTCTCTACTGTACGGTCAACTACTCGGTTAACGATTTTTCCTACAAACCAGCCGACTACTAAACCGATGATAATTACGATTATGGCGCCGATTATTCCGGGTAACGCTGAGGTAGTGTCAGTGACAAAATTGTTAAAGGCTTCCTCCAAAGTTAGCAGTGCTACTAAAAGAAAAAGCATGAAAAAGCACCAAACATTTTATGGTTTAACTCACTTTAAAAGGTTTTTATGTAAAAACTGCAAAAAAGTTAGCCATAACTTGTATCATATTTAAGGAATTTGTTACAGTAAAAAGGGTTGAAAAAGTGGAAATTAAGAAGACGCGCCTTTTCTCGCACGTTTTCTTACAACTAACACTGCCGCAAAGACAACAAGCAGAACAACCGCCAATGCAGCCATCAAAGCCCATTGCGGAATTTCTTCTCCGGTTGCGGTTGTGTTTGCATTGAACTCGATGTCCACTGTATGCGTGCTAAAGTGTGTAGTATAGTAGACATAGTAGTTGTTTGCGTCTTCAGTGTAGCCTTGATTCAGGCACAGTTCGCCGTCAATGTAAACCTGTGGCGTTGCACCAGCGGGAATTGAAGTTTTGGGAATTGTCACGTTACCGAAGCCTGCTGTTCCGCTTTGTCCTGTTAGGTTGAAGGAAACAGTTACTTTGCCAGTTGACTGGTCCACTGATAAGGTTGCATTTGTTATTTGGCTGCTGCTTATGTTGCCGCTTATTGCCAGATTGATTACTGCGCCGCTATCCTGTGTGGCTGGTATAGATGAGGGTGTTGGGCTTGTTGAAGGGGCAGCTGTAGGCGTTGTTGTTGGGGTTGGGGTGGGTGTTGGTTCAGGTGTGGCTGTTGGAGGCGGAGGAGGTGTTTTAACGGTAACAGTAACGGTTGTTGTAGCGTTGTTTCCAGCAGCGTCTTGAACAGTCAAAGTCACAGTGTAAACTCCCGTTGAAGCATACGTGTGGCTGACTGTCTTGCCTGAGCCAGAAGCGCCATCTCCAAAATCCCAAAGGTAACTTACAATTCCAGATTCATCAGTGCTCAAGTTTGCATCGAAACTGGCTGATTCGCCTTCATTTACGGTTTGGTTTTGACCAGCATTAGCTGTTGGCGCAGTGGAATCAAGAGTAATCTGAGCCAAGTAGGTCGAAATTAAACCTGAGGCATCCTTGTACTGGACGTACACAGTTTTTGCGTCGTCCCCGCCTTCAAGTGTCCAAACCTTAGATGTTGTATAGTCTTCCCAAGTTGTCCATGAAGCGTTGTCGTTGGAGAAACGCATCTGAATCATGCTTGAGGCCTCATCAGTTGCTGAAAGCGTCAAATTCACTGTTGCCTCTCTTGTGTAGGCTGACCCATTGTTTATGCTGATTGCCCCCACTGGAGGTGCAGTGTCCAAAATGATTGAGGTAGAGCATTCGCCTATTTTTCCAACGTTATCTTGGATTTGGCAATAAACGGTTTTTGCGCCGTCGCCTGCGGTTAGGTTCCAAGTTTTGGTGCTTGCCATTGGCTCCCAAGCTATTGTAGCCCAGTCGCCATCGTTGCTGAAGCGAATTCTACTTACGCCTGAACCAGCGTCAAACGCCGTCAAAGCAAGGGTAACTTGAGTTGAATTAGTAAATTCTGCGCCATCGTTTATCTTGATTGAACCTATCGGACCCATTGTGTCCAGCATAATTCCAGATATAACATTATGAGTTTCAGCGTTATTTGCGATGTCGACACTCCAATACTCAAGCGTGTTTACGACGCCTTCAGTTGTAATGAATGGTTGCCCGTCTCTGGCCACGGTTTTGAGGGCGCCGCCGTTTATTCGGTAATATGTTTCGTTAACGCCAAAGTAATCCGTAGCTGAGAGAGTGATAACAAAATTAGCAGTATGCCAACCGCCTGCATAAGCCGCAGTTGTTTCTGGCGCTGTTGTGTCTACAAACCAAATCAGCAAGTTTTCCAGCATAGCTTTGCAGTCTTGGTTTGTTGCCCAATCGCTTGTGCCATGACCGTTCCAGTAAACGACCTTTCCCGGAAGGTTTTCTGTTACAAGAATTTTTGCGCACCCATTAGCTACCGTTGCTATCGCAGATGCTCCGCGACTGGTGTCCGCTGTAGCGTTGTCGGTATCGCTGTATAAGCCTGAAATGTGGTAGTTTTCTGGATAAACTCCGTAGGGGCCTTTCATTATGGGGTGGGTCGCGTTGGAAACGTACAGGTCTGGTTGTCCGGTGTTGTCTCCTGTAGTGGTTGAACGAACGACATTGGCTAGTAAGTCATTTGTGACATACAGTGAGTCATACCCGGTGACTAAGAGGTTACCGCCTGAAGCTAAGTAATTGTTCAATGAAGTTTCTTCGTTGCTTGCGAGTGACCGTGAATACTTGTAAAAGATAACTGTCGAATAATTTTGTAACAGACTGCCGCTTGTAGTGTATAAGTGGGTTATGCTTTGGGCTGGGTTGAAGTTGTTATTATAAATGTCATAGTTAATCATCATTGAATCTAAAATGAAGACGATTTGTTCAAGCTGGTTAACATCTGATATTAAGGCGATTCTGTCGTTGACTGTAACTATGCTGGCGTGTTCGTTGTCAAAAGTGTACTGTTCCCCTTCGACCTCCGTTACAGAGGCTTGAACATTGTAAACCGCATCTTTTGTTGGCGTCCAACTATAACTTGCAGTGAAATTTACCCCCGCAGCCAATTCAGGTATGCTATCAGCTATCTGGGATTCACCGTCGATTAGCAACTCGTAAGCCACCGTTGTTTCATTGTTTAACCCGTAATTGTAAACTGTAAGGTTAAGCATTGCAGTTTCACCTGCCTCCAAGCCTTTAGGCGCCTGCAATGTAATGGCTAACTCGTGAGCGTCTTTGCTTGAAATAAACGGTAAATAAGCTGTATCCGGTAGCCAATCCCAATTTGAGAAGCTATCTACAACAGAAAAGTCAAATGAACCATTTGACTGAATAGTGCTTGAGTTAACAGCTACAACAAACGTGTCTGTGCTGTTGGGAGCGTCAAGGTAAGCTATTGAGTTGTCAACGTAGAAGCCGCAGATGGTTTCGTTCCAAGTCCAAAGTGTGCAGCCTTGATAGCCCACGATAATCATGTAATCTACGCCAAGATTATCATTTTGACCTGAAAAGTATTGGTCGCGCAGGCCGGTTCGCTGGTTTCTGTCAGTATCAATCATTATTACAGTGTTTATGTCGCTTGAGCAGCAGTTCCATGGTCTATAGAATTCTGCTTTAAAGAATAGTAGGCCCAGTTGGGATTGAGTTGAAACCGTTTTTAGGTTGCATCCTGCATCTTCGTCGGGGTCGGTGGCAAGCTGGGTCCAGTTAGATTCAGATGGTTGAATAACATTGAACTCTTTTGTGATTACGTTGTTTTCAGTTATAGTTTCACCTAGCACTGGCGTTACGATTGTGGTTAAGTTGTATTCGTCTTCAGTGGCGGGTGTCCAAGTTAGAACTGGATAAGCGTAAGCGCCTATTGGAAGAGAGTCAATAACTGCACTATCAACTGCCGAACCATTGACTAACAATTGTACTTGCACGTTAGTTTCGTTTGTGTAGCCTCTGTTAAGAACTGAAACCGTAAAGCTTGAAGAAGCGTTAACTTTTACGTACTCAAAGGGCGTTTGCCAATCGTCAATGACAAGGTCGTGCGTAGGCAAGGCCTCTTCTACAGCGTTTTTGGCATTTATTCGTCCGTTACCGTACCAAATGTCAAAGCCTGGCTCGCCTAAGTCGTCGCTGGTTCTTTCGAGTTGATACCTGACCAAGTTAGCCGTCATGTCTGGGTATTGACTCCAGATGAGTGCTGCAACACCTGCTGCATGGGGGCAAGCCATTGAGGTGCCGTTCATGTATGAATAATTCATTGTGTAATTGTAGAGGGTGTTCAATGTTACTTCGTAGGTTGGCATGGTTGAGTAGATGCGCCAGCCTGGAGCGGCGACGTCAACCCAGTTGCCATAATTAGTGAAAGAGGTGGGTTGATCGAGATTGTTGGTTGCTGTGACGGCGATTACGTTTTCGTAACTTGCCGGGTAAGTTAATGCGTCACTGGCTTCGTTTCCAGCGGCTACCACTACTAGTACTCCATGAGCAACCGCATAAGCAATTGCGTCACGAAGAACACTATCGTCTGAGCCGCCGCCCCAACTGTTGCTTAAAATGTCTGCGCCTGCGTCAACAGCGTGAATAATGCATTTTGCTAAATTAGAGTTATACCCCTGCCCAGAGACGTCAAGTCCTTTTTCAGCCATAATTTTTACTTGTGCAACTCCAGCGATGCCTAATGTGTTGTTGGTTGTGGCGGCGATTGTTCCAGCGCAGTGTGTGCCGTGACCAAAATCATCTATGGGGTCGGTGTCGTTGTTAACAAAATCATAGCCCAACGCGACATAGTTTGCGGCTAAGTCAGGGTGCGTATAGTCTACTCCTGTATCTATGACGGCTACAAGCAAATCATCACTGCCAATGGTTGTGTTCCAAGCGTAATCAGCCTGTATTGCTTTAGGTCCCCATTGAATATCCCAGTAGGGGTCGTCTGGAATTGAATCAACATGGCTTTCTCCGTCTAACTCAACATAACGTGAGAACCCTGAATTTGTAACCTGCTCAGCTAAGCCTAAAGCCGCTGTTGCACGTACGTTCACAATAACTGCTTGGGTTGAATCCATCGAAAGGGTATCTGTTATTATGCCGCCGTTTTTGCCCACAATTTCTGTCAAGTTAGAATAACTGCATGTTTCATTGCCGACTCCGATTATGATGTCCACGGAACCGTCGCTTTTGATGTGATTGTCGATGTCTTGTAGAGTGATTATTTTTTGTTGCAGTAGCCTTGAATCTGTTGCAGAGTCACCGGTTGGTGAGTCGTTGCTGTTTGTGAGGGCTTGTGCAGGTGAATTGGTGATGGCAAAATTGCCTGTTAAGACTAATGCGGAAATTAAGAGTAAAACGAATGATTTTGTTATTTGTTGTTTGATTTTTGTTCAACCCCTTGCGGGGTAAAAGGGGCGAGAAAACGATTATTAAATGTTATGAATCATGATACAATATTGAGTGCTCCCAAAATAGGGCTTACTCAGTAATCGAATGATACCAACTAATAATGTACTCAGGCAAATTCAAGCCACGTTCTGCAAGCCGCTCTGCAAGCTTAACCGGCAAAGGACTCAAAACATAAGCTGCCCGAGTGTAGAATCGTCTGGGGACGCCTACTCTTTGGTCTTCGGGGATAACAATCTGTAAATCCGACTTTCTAGCCAAAGTTGAATCTTTACATCCCGTAATTGCAAGCACAGAGCCATTATATTTTTTGAGGGCATCACACCAAAGCAAGACTGGTTTTGCTTCGCCAGTGTATGAGATTAGGATTTCTACGTCGCCAGCTCGTGGTCTTGGAGTGTTCACGCCTCGCGCCATAAACACGTTGTCGCCTAGAAAGCTTTTGATGTGAAAGAGGCGTATGCCTGTCATTTTGGCGATTTCTTTAGCTGTTCCTTTTCCACCCAAGAACACGTTGGTACCTTTTTCAAGCATGTCAACTAGTTGAGTGTATGTTTCTGAACTAACGTTACTGTCGATTAGGTTGCCAATAATTTCGAACTCTTCTTCACACAATTTGAAAACGTCCTCGACGCCTAAGCCGCGGGATATGGATTCAATCATCATGTTCAAAAGTTCCAAAGTGCCTAACTCAAAGATGTCGCCCATCATTCCAGTATCGCTGTACACGCTTGCAGGTGTAGCTTGTCCTCTGCCTTCAATCTGAACTGCGCTTCCGTATTTGCTTGCAATTTCTGCCAAAGGCGACTTCACATTAGAAGTTAACAAGCCCATGCTGAATTTGTCAGACTTTTTTTCCTCAATGTACCGTGCCAAGTCTTGGGCCATGAGCAGGGGGTCGTTGGATTGTCCGCTGCCTGAATTCATGAGCAGAAGGGTTTTTTTGTAGCGTTTTTCAAAAAATGGGGCTGCATAATGCATGCTTCTGCCGGGAAAACCGGGGTCATCAGGTGTGTAAACTGCTTTGTTGCCCCATTCGGCTTCGTTCAGCGCCATTAGACTCATGGCGGCATTAAGGGAATATAGTGAACGACCTGACCCACTGCAGATTATGCAGTCAGCAGTTTTTAGGTCTTCATACAACGGACTGAGACTGTTTTTGCTTATTGAGAGGATGTTGTCTCGGATTTTGTTTGCGAATCCTACGTTGCAGATTTTGCTTTTCACAGCCAAATACACCCTTGAATGCGTTTATGTTTCTGTCAAGCAACAGAGCAAAAACGGCATATAAGGATTTGTAAAACAAAAAAATACTAAAAAGAGAAAAACCAAAGGGTTTAGTTGGCTGAGTACCTGCGCAGCTCCTCGATTTTGTGAATTTCTATCGAGTTGCTGGCGTGACTCACAACTGTGCGTTCACCCAACGTAAACAAAGCCGTGTCCTTGTCTGTCAGCAAGTGCATGTCATATAATTTGTTTGCAACAGCCGATATCTTGTCTTTTTCTTCAAGGTAGTCTATGTGGACAGGTTGAACTCCAAAGGCAAGTTCCAGCTTCTTTTTCACCTTCAAATCTGGCGTAACCGCAATAATCGGTTGCCCTATCTTGAAGCGTGCAATCATCCTTGCAGTGTAACCGGTTTTGGTTAAAGTTATGACTTTGTCAAGGGGCATGCTTTGGCAGATTCGGTAAATTGCTCTGCTGACTGTGTCGGAAATGTTCACAAACTGTGTGTCTTCAACCTTGCTTTTAACTGCCTTTTCAGCTTCGTGAGCAATACGGGTCATCATTTCCACTGCATCCACGGGATATTGACCAATAGCGGTTTCGCCTGAAAGCATAACTGCGTCTGAACCGTCTAAAATTGCGTTTGCTACGTCGCTTACTTCAGCTCGGGTAGGTTGGGGCTGGTGAACCATGGATTCCAACATTTCAGTTGCCGTTACAACCAGTTTGCCCCGTTGGTTGCAACGTTTAATAATTGATTTTTGAACAAGTGGGACCTTTTCCGGTTCAATTTCAACGCCTAAGTCGCCTCTTGCAACCATTATTCCGTTGGCTGCTTCGAGAATTGAGTCAACGTTTTGTACGCCTTCAAAGTTTTCGATTTTGGCTATTATTCCGCCTTTGTAAATCTTGGCGAGGTCTTCAACGTCGCAGGTGTTTCGGGTAAATGAGAGGGCGATGTATTCGACGTCGAATTTTTTGGCGAAGTCAATAATTTCTAAATCGTAATCTGTTAGTGTGGAAACTGTTAGACGCTTATTTGGTAAGTTAACGCCTTTGCCATCCTCTATGGTGCCTCCAGTGATGACGAGTAGGCGCAGTTTTTCGTCAGATTTCTCAGTGACGATGGTTCGCATTTTACCGTTATCGATAAGGATGATGTCGCCTACTCCTATGTTGTCGTAGAAGTTGTGGTTAAAACTTACTTCTTCTCCGTTGAAGCCGACTTCTAATATTTCGCCCTTGTTCAGAGTCTTTTTTTGTGCGGCTTTAAGTCTGACCTCAGGGCCTTTGAGGTCAATGATTATCGGGATTTCTGCTATTTTTCGTACGGTTTCAATTACGGATTGGTACTGGGCGGTGTTTCCGTAGGCAGTGTTAATTCTTGCACCGTTCATTCCTGCGTGTACCATGCGTTTGATTGTTTCTTTTGTGTTGCTGGCTGGACCGATTGTGGCAATGATTTTCGTCTTCTTCATAAGCATCTGCCATATTGAGACGTAATTCAAAATTAAAGCATGACGGTGCAAGTATCCATATTACTAAAGTACCTAAATAGAAAACGCCCATTAAACAAGAGGTACCGGTTCGAAAAAGCGGCGTTGGTGCTGCCGGTTTTAAGTTTGTAGGTGCTTTTTTAGGTCTGTTTCGAAGCGGTCAATTAGGGTGTTTAGGCTGTCGGTGATTTCTTTTACGCGGGCTTTTGCGTGTTCTTTGATTAGGTCTGGTTCAACCATGCTGTATGCGTGGTAGTATCCGCCGCCTTTGAGGGTTTTTGACTGTTTTACAACGAGGTTTGCTGTTATGAGTTTGGCGAGGCAGCGGTGTACGGAGCTTCGGTCGCGTTGTACGGTGGTTGCGATTTGGTCTAGGGTGGCTTGGGGGTTTTTTGCGACGGCTTGGAGGGTTTCGAGGTCTATTGGTTTTAGGTTGTAGAGGCAGGTTAGGAGGTCTTGGCATGTGGCGCCTTTTTTTGATAGTAGTTGTATGCTGTCCATGGTTGTATATGTGTGTGTTCAAGTATTTAAGTCTTGCACGGTTTTGACAATACCGTAAAATATATACCGTGCGGACACCATTACATAAGTATAAAGGAAGTGCAAACAAACATGCAAAACCTTGAATGCCCATACGGCATACCCGACGACCAATGTTGCCAACGAGACACCTGCAAAACATACGTATTAAGAAAAAAAGCTCAAAAACAAGCTTAAACAGGTAATACGCTTGACAACATACGAAAAAGTCCAAGCATCCAAACCCCAACTTTTAAGCGGAAACCTGCTCGCCTTAGCATGGATTCTACTGGGAACCTTTGGCTGCTGGCTAATTAACCCCCTTTACGGTTGGCTCTTTCTAGGATTCTCAGCATTTGTAACCTACGGCATCCTCCGAAGAATGACCTGCAGCTCATGCTACTACTGTAAATCATGTACCAAAGGAATGGCCAAACTTTCTCTGCTGTTTCTTGGAGCAAACCACATCCCAGGAATGAGAAAAGGCACAATCCTCGCAATGGACACCACAATCTACGTCGTGTTAACGTTGATTCCAGGTTGGCTACTTACATCATCGTTGCTTGCAGAGTATGACTTACTAAAACTCGTAGTGCTAGGCGGCTTAGCGGGGGTTTCCATAATTGCCTTAATAGGTTTAGTGTACCACCTTACGGTAAAACCGAAAACTAAAGTGTAAAAATAATGCACAAAGCCTACATTGAACCCGACAAATGCATACGTTGTCCAATCTGTGGTGCAGCAAGAGCCTGCCCGCCCAAAGCCATTTTCCGCATAGACACTGACGACCCAAACTTTGTAGAGCCCGACCTTTGCCATGGTTGCGGCGATTGTATGTCTAAATGTCCTGGCAAAGCAATCGTTTTAAAAACTGAAACTTAACATTTTTATCTCTTTTATTTTGGCTTATCTGTGGTACAACTATCTTTTACCTTTTTTGAAAAGCAAAAATTATTATGGATTCAAAAGTATTTTCTATAGAAAAATAATGTTAACGTGTAAGGGAACAGTTGTCACCATGCTTCTCGTGATAGCTATAGCGCTATTTGCTGTTGGCAACAGTGTAGCTGCCGTATCTGAGTTTCAGGTAGCTTCAACCAGTTTACACGTTTTCAGAGACGGTTTAATACATGTTAGTCAAACGATAACTGTTGATGAATTAGCATCCTCGGTAACATTGGAGCTTTTGACTGATTCAGTTGAAAACGTGTTGATTCTTGATAATGACAAGTTACCTGTTGATTTCACTATTGAAGGTTCAAACATAACGATACTTTCCTTGGGAGAGCAACAAGTTAGCATTGAATATGATACAATGGCGCTGACGAATAAAGATGCACAAACATGGACTCTGTTGACTAAAAGTTCTTGCGAGTTGATGGTTTCTTTGCCTCCGAATGCTACACTGTTTTATTTGAGCCAAATGCCTTCAGCCATAAACATTGTTGACAGCGAAATCAGGTTAACTCTTCCTCCGGGCAACTGGGAAGTAAGCTACACCTTGCCTTTGGTCACGCAGGAAAGCGAAAACCACCAAGACACCAGCGGAACAACCGGCACCACAGCATCCTTTGACCCACTTATCATTCTTTCAATAATAGCTGTTGCCATTGCAGTGGCGGGTGTTTCGGCATTAATGTTTGTTAAACGTACCAAAAAACCGAATATGAAAAAAGTGCTCAAGACCAATCCGCAACTTGCTCCAGATGACCAAAAAATCATCGAGTTTTTAATTGAAAAAGGCGGAACCGCTTTCGAGGCAGAGATTCGTGAAAGATTCCCCGATATGCCCCGAACAAGTTTGTGGCGACTTGTAAGAAGACTTGAAAGATTAGACCTCGTAGAAATAACCAAGATCGGTTTAGAAAATCAAGTAAAACTTAAAAAATAAAAAAGTTATTTGCCGCCTTTTGTACTGTTGCCGTTATCTTGGCCTGACCCTGAATCTGAACCGCCGTTGCTGTTGTTGCCGCCAGTTGGTGCAGGCGAAGCTGATGATGACGGGCTTGGACTGTTTGAACCACTGCCGCCGGTTGCTTCAGGCGCGTGGGTTGTTGTTCCTCCTTGATGGATTATTTCTTGGTTTAGTGCTTGGTCGGTGTTTTGTATCAAACTGTTCAAATCGTTAAGGTTGGCAAGTTTATTTTGGAAGTCTCCGGGTTGATTGATGGCTTCTTGGATTCGGTGTTGTAGTTCTGCAATGTAGGCTGACTCGTTTTTGTAACCCATTGACTGCAAGAAACCGTCAACATCTACTCCTTGAGAGTGTCCATACTGGAATCTTTCCTGAACCATCGCCATCAGGTTATTGCAGTAATTGTTAAGTCTCCAAGAATCCAACGCTTCACCTTGCATCTTCAGGTTCTGATACGCCTGAGATAGCAAAGCGTTTCCTTGCTCCATATTGGCAAGTGCTTGTGTGATTTGTTCTTGTGTAGCTAACTGATTTAATGAGTTAATGTTGAAGCAGTTTTCTGCCTGGTTAAGCAGTTCAAGAGTGCTGGTTTCGTTGCTGGCGACAACTGTTTTTAACCAACTGATTCTTTCTCGTGCACGAACGTTTGCTTCAAGCAACCCTTGAGCATCCGCTTCGTTAGCAGGTTGAGGGTTACAAATGCCTAAAATTGAATTCATTGACTTATTTACCGTCTTGAAAGTGCTTAGTGCTTGTATCAAACTTGATTGTGCACCTTTGTAGTCGCCTGAAGCAAATTGGGTTTCTGCATGGGTCAAGTTTTCAGAACCATTCGTATATAATGAAACATTGCCTTCAAACGAGATAAGCAACCCGTAATTTTCCATTTTTTGGAGAGTTGTTTCGTTTGCTGAAATCTGGTTGATTAAGTCCTCAAGTTGGTTTCTGGTTTGCTTTGTTAGTGTGAGCAGGGTTTGGGTTGAATCTTGGTTTTGTGCTTGGGCAAAAAAGTTTGCACTAACCATTACGACCATGATGGTTATGAGGGCAAGTGCAAACAGTTTGCGTTTCATAGTAGGAACCTTACTGTACAATAGGTGTGGTTGCAGTTAAGGAACACTGCTGAAACGAGCGTTTCAACACAAAAACAGGCGCCAAAACAACTTGTACCCAACTTAAAATGGTTCGTGAAAAAAGCGTTCCTAAAAATGAAACGATTTTTGCAAAGTGTCCCTTAACTCACTTGAATGCTACGTCTTTTTTGAGGTAAAACAAATGAACACAAAAACAAAAAGCATCATATTGCTAAGCGTCGTCTTAGTTGCTGCCTGTGCAATGATACTTACAGCCCCAGTTGCAGCTGCAGACTGCACCAAAGATCAAGTCAAAGACCAGACAAAAGATCAGTTAAAAGACCAAACCTGCACGCCTGACTGCATCCAAGACCAAACTAAACTCCAAACAAAACTTCAACTCAAAGATTGCCTTTAACGGAAACCTTCTCTCAACCCCTTTTTCCTTTTTTTCTCTTTGAAACGACCGTTTCACCCTTTGAACTGGTTTTCTCATAATGTCCCTTAATTCAGAGAGTCGCATGTATTACGATAGTGATTTAATCATGAATAACCAAAATTGGAAAAAAATTTCAGCAATCCTTGTAGCTGTTTTAGTCTTTGCATCTTTAACCGCATTTACTAATGCAGCTATTGCCCAAAATAATGGAAACAGCCCAACGCCCTCGGGAGGCAACGGGTCACCTGAACCCTCACAAACACAAACTAACAATAGCCAAGGCAACAACTCAACTACACCTTCAACTAATCAAAATTCAAATTCTACAAGCACTCAAAACAGTACACAAACAAGCACTTCAAACAGTACATCAAGTGGTTCGATTCAATCTGGTCCTATGATGCCTGGCGGTTTGTCAGCAAACGCAGAAATGCGTAACAAAACCGATGTGACACCAAAAGCAGACATGGAACAGGTACGAGCCGGCGAACCAATGTTGCTGCGCTACAGAAACATGACAATGCTGATGAACTGCACAGCTAACTGCAGCGTAGTAGTAACAGCAGATGAGAAGGTTACACCCAAAATTCTTGGTCTATCAATAGATGGTCAGGAGAACCTTACGGTTGCAATGAACATGTATGGGTCACCTCTTCAGGGTGAAATGGTTATGGAACGCACCTTGAACTTCTACTTAGGTATTGAACCTAACAATCAGGAACAACTGCGAGGTCAAATTCGCTTGTACATTAACCAGACAGGACTTCAACAAGAACTTAACCGGGAAGTTAACGCTTCACGATTAACTTGGATGTTCTGGAACACAACCTCTGCACAATGGCAAGCAGTTCCAAGCTTCATCGACGCAGACGGATACTTAGTATGCAACACAGATCACTTCTCAACATGGACCGTTTCAGAAATAGAACAAACAACAGTGCCAGCTGAAAACCTGTTTGACGCTAACATGACATACATTGCTGTAGGCGTAGTTGTTGCAGTCATAGCCCTCGTAGCAGTAGTAACTGTTCTTAAAAAGAAAAAATAAAAACACTTTTTCTTTTTTTGTTTATTCGTTTTTGATTGTTAATTTTTTTAAGCCAAAAGCTAAAGCATCTGCTCCAACCGCTGTGAAAAGCCTAAAGGTGTTCCATAATTTTTTGGCACTTAAATTCTGTGAGAACGCCAAGGCCACTCTTGTTAGAATGTGTGTATTGGCTGGTTCACTTAACCATTTCAGGTCAACTTCCAGAGTAATGGTTGAATCTGCTTGTTTTCCCTTAATGACCCGTATGTATTCGACACTGGTTTTGTTGGTTTTGAAGATGAAACTGGTTGTTGTGTCTTCCAGTTTTAGGGTGCACTGGATTGTTTGTGGACCTAATAATCGTAGGAAACGTCTCATTTCCAGTATGTTGTGTACTCCAACTTCTCGTGTGTATGCTTCGACTCGTGGGTCCGCGTAGGCTTCAAGAAATGTTGCTATGTGCTTCTCAAAATTGTCTTTCTGCAGGGTTGTGCCGTTGTTAGTCATGAATCCAAGGTTGATTACTCTTTCTTGAGCGAAATCTATCAGGGTCTTTTTTTGTTTGGTTCTCGATTGAACGACTGTTTCGTGGTCAAAGAAGGTGTCGATGTTCCAGAATTTAGCCATACAGTAGGTTGCCATTTCTTCAATTCGTTCTTTTGTCAAATACTTTGTTGTGTAAACTGAGTGCATTTCATCAAAATTGTCCCAGTTAGTCTCAAAAATCAGTCCCTGCGCATCCATGTCTTTGTAAAAGTCTGTAGCTGGAAAAGGTGTGGCAATGCCAAAGGCGGCTCCTGTTAAACCAATCTCTTTAGCGTAGACTGGGAAAGTTTTGATTTCTTCTTCGGTTTGATCTGGCAAACCAATGACGAATGTTCCGCCTGCTCTGCCGCCGTTTTCACGAATGTTCTTGACTGCTTGACCGTGAACTTTGCTGGTTATGCCTTTCTTTGTTGCCTGTAAATCCTTGGCGTTTGGACTTTCGATACCCATCTCAAACCGGCGTATGCCAACTTTGCACATCTTCTTCACGATTTCTGGATTAGCTGCCATGGCGTCTGCCCTAACGAGCGCACAAAACTCCATGTTCAAGTCGTGTTCCATCATTAAGTCGCAGAGACGGCTAACCTGTTTAGGGTTGCCCATAAAGTGCGGGTCGGCGAACATGACGTTTACTGGTTTTCTGTTGTGATACTCTGACATTTCCAGAAGTTCTTTCATGACGTTTTCTGGTGTTCGTGTTCGTAGGCAGCCTTGACTCATGCTTGGTTCGCAGCAGAAACTGCATAAGCCATTGCAGCCTCTGTACATTGTTATTACGTCGCAATCTGTTACTCGGTCTTGACTCTTGTAAGGATAAAGTCTCAAGTTTCGGGCGGGAAAGGGCAGAGCATCCAAGTCTGCAATTGGTTTTCTGTCCTGATTGTGAATTATTTTCCCGTTTCGTTGATAAGAGACGCCTAAAACATCTTCGAAGGTGCCTTTTTCAATAATCTCTTTCATGGTTGCCTCGCCTTCTCCGCGGACTACTGCGTCGATTTGAGGGTGAGAAAGCATCATATCGGGAAGGGCTGTTGGGTGATATCCGCCGACTATTGTGGGTAAATTGTTTTGTTTGGCAATTTTTGCAAGTCGTAATCCTTGGTTGTGTTCGGTGGCGGAAAGGCTGAAGCCGACGAGGTCGGGTTTGTAACTGTTAATTATGTTTTGGAATGTTCTGTTGTCAAGTTCAAGGTCAACAATGTTGACTTGGTCAACTGCATCTTTTATGTAAGCTGCAATGTATTCTAAACCGATAGGTATCAAATCGAAGGAGAAACTCAAGCCTTTTCTTCCAGCTGGTTTCACCAGTAAGATTCTTTTGAACGGCAACATGAAACACCAAAGAATATCTCCCCGTCAACGTCAACAATACATAAAAATCAATCGTGACCATGACGCTTTTTAGTGATGGAGAATATGCCCACTTGAAAGATTTTTATGATTCCGAAAAAACCAAGAAAGATTGCTTGCGGACTATTTGGGTACAGATTAAATATCTAAAGCGCGTTACGTTTTGTTTATGGGGTACCAGCCTCGAAGGACGCCTAAACGGGCGATTCACGAATACAAAAAATCTTTTCGTGAAAAAATCAAAACAACCAAACGTCAAAACAGACGTTCCGCCGAGCAAATCCAAGAAGAAAAACCTGCCCCAACCGAGCAACAAATTTTTGAAGCAACAATTAAACGCCTGCACACGTTAGGAACCCAAAAGTTTGGGTCTTCCCCGTTTAGTGACCATTTCGACCGTTGGCTACTCACAGTGGAAACTGTTCTTGATGAGTTTGAAGCTTACCCAGACATGAACGTGGATGAACAGTTCGCAAGGGAACGCGGTCAAGCACTTGCGACTGTGAAGTTGCAGCTTGAAAACCGTCGACGCAGAGAAGCACGGCTTGAAGAACAAATAAACAGCCTCTCAAACGCCAAAAGCCGTCTCCAACAAGTAAACAACGAATACTTAACCAAACTAACCGCCCTTAAAGGTCAAAAAGCCGCTGCAATCAAACGGTTAAACAAAGAAATAGTTGCCCTAAAAAAAGAGCAAGACCGAATAATCAAACTTAAAACCGGTTTCTTTAGAGGCCTTTCCAAGAAGGTGCGGGAACAGAAAGAAATTGAGGCTGTTCAGCAGTTAAGTGATAAACAGCAAGAGCTGGAAGTTATTGTTCTTAATTTTCGTGAACTGCAGAAGCAGCTACGGGAAGAGTTTGAACGCAAACGTGAACCCGTGTTCGACGAGGTCAAGGTTTTCCAGAAACGCGTAAAAGAAATGGACGAAGATGCATCGCTGGAGGAGAGGTGGTTTGCCTGTGAAGCCTTGATTGATGCAGTGAACGGCTTTTTGCAGAGAAAAGTCACCAAACCGCTTAACCCTTAAAGACAGGTTAGGTTTCGTCGTCAAAAATGAATAGGTCATCAAGTGTGGTGTGGAGGGCTTTTGCTATGTCGTGTGCGAGTTTGATTGAGGGGTTGTATTCGCCTTTTTCTATGAAGAGGATTGTTTCTCTTCTGACGCCGACTTGTCGAGCTAGGTCTTCTTGTGTTAGGTCGTAGCGTGCCCTGAGTTCTTTGATTTTAGTTTTCAAGCTGTTCTCTTCCGCGACAAGTAAATGTAGGATAATGCAAATACTAAGCCACTGATAAGTACAACTGCGCCGGAAACGTAGTCTGTCGGCATTTCATAGTCAAAGATTATTGCTGTGAAGAGGGGGGCAAAGACTGCGCTCCAGATGGCGACGATGAATGCGTAGTAGCCTGCTTGGTAGGTTATGTTTTTTGTTCTTTCGTCGCCTATTGGGAGTCCTTTTGAGGCGTTTCTTCTCATGTCGCTTAGTATGTAGAGGGCGAAGACTACGAGGATTATTATGACGATAAGTGAGGCGATTTCTCCGTAGAGTATTGTGCTTGAGAATAGACTGTAGGTTGCTGTGGTTATGAGGACTAATGCGACAACCAAGAATCCGAGGGCTATTAGGAGTTTTGATTTCATGTTTTTGTCTCCTCAAATGGAGTTATTTTTATCACACATTATGTTAGATAAACATAACATTTTATTTAAGCTTTACCAACAACCAACCAAACACTCTGCAAAGATTTGAGAGAGATTTGGGTATAATCCTGTAAAATCTATTTAATCTATATAGCAACAAATTTTTTCAAAAAGCAAAAGGTTGATTCAGAATGGATTTACAGCAGATAATCACCGATTTCCTAACCCCTTCAAGCACATACGCATCTTTAACGGTTGACCGCGTCGTCATAGCATTAGTAATGTCTTTCGCAATAAACATGCTAATCTTTTACATTTACCGTAAAACCTTCAAAGGAGTAATCTACAACCGACAATTCAACATCGGCTTAGTCCTAACAGGCTTAGTAGTTACCCTTGTAGTGCTGCCAATAAGCTCCAACGTCGCATTATCCTTGGGCATGGTAGGCGCGTTAAGTATCATACGGTTCCGAACCGCTATCAAAGACCCAAAAGACATAGTCTTCACTTTCTGGACAATAGCCGTAGGCATCATCTGCGGCGCAGGTCTATACATGATAGCATTAGTTGGCGTACCAATAATCGCAGTAATGCTTGTAGTGCTGGAACACACACGCCTACGTGGACCAGAACCCTACCTACTGGTAGTTCACTACAAAAATGAAGCCGACGCCGCCGTCCAAGCTGCCCTGCCAAAACACAAAATCCGCTCAAGAACCGTAAACGCCGACGGCGTAGAACTCATGGGCGAAGTCAGAATGAACCCCAAAGATGTGCCAAACGTGGATGCCCTACTGAAAATTGACGGCGTTAAAGACGCTTCAATCGTCAGTTACACCTCTGACTCGACCTAACCATCTTTTTTTGGAGAAAAACAACATGTCAGTAAGAAGGCGGGAATTAAAATATCAAATCGACCCGTTAGAGTATCATGTTTTAAAGAAAAAAGTCTCTTCGGTTCTTAAGCCTGACCCGCACATGAAAACAGCCAGCAGCTACCTGATTAGAAACTTGTATTTTGACGATTACAAAGACTCTGCATATTGGGAAAAAGAAGCCGGAACCTATCAAAGAAAAAAATACCGTCTACGCATGTACAACAACGATGATTCCGTAATCAAGTTTGAATGCAAAAGTAAAACAGGGTGCTACGTGTTCAAGCAAACAACTTTAATAACACGCCAGCAAGCAGAACAACTCATAGCTGGGGACTTTAGTTTTCTCGAAGGCACCAGTGACAAGCTGCTTAGCGATTTTTATTTGGAAACACGTTGCGCATTGATAAAACCTGTAGTTATTGTTGAATACACCCGTGAAGCGTACGTTCAGCCTATCGGCAATGTCCGAGTAACTTTTGACAGCAACCTAAAAACCAGCAGCGGCACACCCGACTTCTTTGACAATAACGCCTGTATGGTGCGCGCTATAGACCAGTTGGGAATGGTTTTAGAAGTAAAATACACTGACTTTTTACCTGTTTATGTTAAAGGGTTATTCCCTGCAACTATAAAGCCTCAAGAAGCCATCGGCAAGTTTTCTATCTGCAGAAGCCAACAGATGCTTCAAACAGGCGTACAATAACAAAGTTTTAAGATTATCATTTTTTACTTTCAGAAACAAGTTAGGACTAAGTTTTTGATAAAAAAAGAAAAGAAAAGGGTTGAAGGGTTAACGGACTGTAGTTACTACAGTACTGGTTGTGAAGCTTGTGTATTTTGTGCCTGCAGTGTATGTTCCGCCAGTGTAGACGCCGTCTTGAAGTGTTCCTGTTGAGCTGCCGCCAACGTAAACATTGTATGTTGTGCCCTGCTGTAGCGATGCTGAGCATACTACTATGGACTGGAATTGTTTGGATGCTTGGAAAGTTACTACGTTGCTGCCCGTGCTACTTTCAATATGGATTAAGGTTCCTGCTTGATAGGCGCTTCTAAAGTTGACGAGCACTGAGTACTGGGTTGATGTTGTGCTTAGTGACTGCGCCATTCCTGAACTGCCTACTGCAATTAAGTAGCCGCCAGTCATCTTGTAAGTGCTAAAGTCTAAGGCTCCGTTACCGTTGTCTGTTGGACCGTTAACGATGATTGTTCCAGCTGTTTGTGTTATGGCACCGTTGATGTCTATGCCGTCTCCGCCAGTGTTAACAACGATGTAGCCGCCGTTAACGTAAAATGCACAGTTACCACTGTTCATGAAGTTGTCTTGACCTGGACCGCCGCCACCCCATCCTGGACCAGGATTCATGCCTGACGCGTCATTGCCGCCTGCACCGTTGATTCCGTCGTCGCTGGCTACTAAGTTGATGTCTCCGCCGTTGATTGTGATTGTTACGCTTTCAATGCCTTCGTAGGATTTGGCTATGTCTATTGTTCCGCCGTTTATGGTGATTGATGTGTCTGCGTGTATGCCGTCGTCGCCTGATTGGATTGCAAATGTTCCTGAGTTTATGGTGATTGTGCCGTTTGAGTGGATTGCGTCGTCGGCTGAGTTTAAGGTGAAGGTTCCGCTTGTGATGGTGACTGTTGAGAGTCCTTTGAGTGCTTTTGCTGATGTTGATGTGCTGCCAGTTGCACCGCCTGCTGTTGTTGCAGTGATTTTTCCTCCTGTTACTGTTAGGTCTGTTTTTGCTGAGATTGCGTCGCCGTTTGAGGTTACTGTTATGGTGCCTGCTTGGATTGTTATGTAGCCTCTTGTTGTGTCTTCTGCGTTGTCGGATAGTAAGCCGTTTTCGCCTGCTGTTACTGTTATTTGGCCGCCTTTTACGATTAGGTAGTCTTTGCCTCTTATGCCATCGTCGCCTGCGTCAACTGTGATTGTGCCGCTTTTGATGATTAAGCCGTCTTTGCTGGTTATGCCGTCGTTGTTTCCGTCAACAGAGAGGGTGCCTGTTCCGTAGAGGGTTAGGTCGCTTGTGCTGTAAACTACTGCGTTAACGTCTTCAAGGGTGGTTGTTCGTGTGTCTTTTAGCGTGTTGGTTGTGCCGTCTTCAAGGATGATTACGACTTTTTTTGCGTCTAAAACGTAGATTGGCGAGTCGCTGGAGCAGGTGATGTCTGCGTTGCTTAGTATTAGCTGGACTGTGCCGTCGTCTGGGCTGTTTACGATTACTTGTCCATCTGTGAGTGTGCCTGTGATTCTGTAAGCGCCTGATTCTGTGAGGGTTATTGTGTTGCCGTCAACTGTTGCCGTGGCTGAATCAGTTGTTATAGAATTTGAAGTCAATGTTACGTTGGCTACTTGGCTTTCGTCAACTACGTAGTCTGATGCGTCTTCGTGGTCATCTTCATGGGTGGTTTGGTCGTTTGTTGTTGGCGTGGTTGTTGGGGTTGCTGTTGGTGTGCTGGTTGCTGAGGGGCTGTTACTTGTGGTGCTGGTTGGTGTTGGAGTTTGATTCTGGTTGCCATCGGTGGTGTCATCGTTGCCTGCTTGGTTGTCATTGGCAATTAAGGTGACTACTTCATAAACTGCTAATGATAGTACTAAGCATGTGCATATGGCAACCAGTATCAATCGTGTTCTGTTCATTTGACTCATCTATATAGGCGGTTTGTAAAAATATATTAAAGGATTTTACAGGATTATACCCTAATCTGTACAGGATTAAAACTTAGTGTTCAGGCTTAGAAGTCGTCTTTGCCTATTCGATACAAGAGCCACTCCAACTGTTCTGCCCCATTTGCCCTGTAGAACTCTTGCGCTGGCGTATTCCATTTTAAAACATTAAACTCGATTCTGCCGCAACCGTCTCGTTTAGCCTCCTCTTTAATAAAGCCAAACAACGCTTTGCCTACCCCTCCCCGGCGATACTCCTCCAAAACAAATATGTCCTCCAAAAACAGCGTTGGCAAAGCAAGAAACGTCGAATAAGTAAAAAAGTAAACGATGTACCCGGCAGGTTTGCTGTCGACGGTGGCGATGTAAGCCCTAAATTTTGGGTTAACAGCTAAGCAGTCGCTGCGCAGTCGTGCTTTAGCTTCTGGGGCAGGTAACGGCAAATGCTCATACTCGGCAAGTTTGTCAATTAAACCCAAAAACTGTTCAATGTTCTGCTGGTCAACAGGCTCAATCGTTACAGGGTTTTCTTTGTGCATGTGAAGTATTGATTGTTTTATAAAAATAAAAATTTGTTGAAAGACTAAACGGTGAATGTTAGTCTAAGGGTTGTTGTAAGGAGTAAACGTTTTGTGAAAAGCTTGTCGTGAGCGCATCAATGTCAGAGATGCCCAGTATCACGTATTCGCCGTTGGTCAATTCGATGATTAGGCTGGTATTGTTGTTAGTTAGCACGTGTGCTGTGTGTCCGTTTCCAAGCGTAAAAAGGCCTACGCAGACATCGCCTGAGGCTGTGCCAAAGGTTCTTGACATTGTCAGTTCGCCTTGACCCAATTGGCCGATGTACGCGTTTGCGATTTGGTCTGAAGGGATGGTCATGCTTCCTGCACCCAAAAAGCTTGACTGGTAACTTATGTACTGGTCGCCTACAGTGATTGTTGATGGCAGGGCGTTACCCATAAAAATTACTGCGCCAATGCCGATTACTATTGCGCCCGTAATTAGGTAGACGTACCTGTTTTCGGTTGGTCTTGCTTTAAGTGAGTAGGTTGCAAGGAAATGTGCCAGTTTTTTGGAAAACCCTGCTGAGAGAAGAACAGCTCCTAAGATAATCAGGGCTATCGGAATTATTGTTAGCATAATGGATGTTTGTTGGACCACAAATTGTTCAACTGACATGAAATGAATCCTCTGAACGGAAACCAATTACGACACTGGAACAAATTAAATCTAACGCTAGCCAAACCTAAAAGGAATGAATACCATATAGCGTCTTCAGTACAGCAAGGTTTTTTGCATAAAATTGATATGTCAAGTAGTGTTCCAGTTTCTTCTAAAGGTGTTTCTTCTGGAAGCCTCATTATACTATAAATTAAACAATAGCAACACAGGCCAATCCTCTGAAGGTGAAGCAAAAGCCGTACTTGAGGAAAAAACCCTTACACTGATAACATCCATGGGCGACCCTGTTCAATTTAATTATGTTGACATTAAAGAAATAAACGATTATGCTTACAAAATAGACGTCTTCATGCATTCACAAGAAAAACTGGTCTTAGAACGTTTAGGTTACCAGTATGAAGATTTTCTGTTTCAACTCTTCAAGCTACGCAACGAATTACTGCTCAAATACTTGCTTATGGAAGAAACGCTCATTCAAGACCAATTTTATGGACAGTACGCAGTAACAGGTTCAAACCTCAAGGGCAACTGTGAAATCCGTCTTTACGACACAGCGTTGCTGGTTCTGCCCCAAAAGGCTGAACCCTTAAGGCTTCCGTACAGTTACATTTCAAAGATTGACAAAGGCGATTACAAACTCATCGTTACAAGCGAGTTCGGCGAAGAATATTCTTTTTCTATGTTGGGAGAAAAATTTGACCCATTAGCAAAGGCACTATCGGATGCTTACGCGAAAATGATGCGTAGAACTCAAGAAAGCATAAAAGAACTCGTTCCAGAAATCAGCACCTCAACTTTAAGCAGGTTAGCATCTTTAATGAAGGATGGTAGAGCAGTTCAAAAAGGAAAAATAGACTCGCTGTCCTCTGATTTTTGGGAAAGATTAGTAAAAAGAGTAACGGACGCGGGTTTATCCGAGCAGTACCGTTTTCTGGCTTCACTTGCGCCAAAAGACCAAATTTGCGTCGGAATAAAACAGGGGCTTATGGGTGAATTAACCGGCAAATATACTTGGCTGCTCTTTCCTCTTAACAATGCTAAATCTAACCGGTTAAGCAACGCTGTCGCGTTAGAAGCTTTTCTAACTAAAGACAATATGCAATCGGCACTTTCAGCTGAAGAAGTTAATGAAAAAAGCGGGCAGGACAGCAGAGAAAGCCCGATTGTTTCGACTGTAGGCGCAACCTACTTTTTCAGATTAATGAACCGAGAACAGTATGCTCAAACTAAAGACGAGACCATGGCAAGACAACTTGAAGATTTTATAATTAACTTAAACAAAAGCATGATTGACATTAACTTCCGCAGGGAACCCATCTTTCTATCGGGGTCTCAACTGGAAAACCCCAAATATGTCCAGTACAGGTATGCAGTATCAAAAATGTCGGGGCTGAAAACATTAAGAGAACACTTTATCGGCAGAGTAATTCACGTGTCAACCGAGCAGTGGATAAATGACGTGAATAACTTATTAACCTTTAACAGTAAAACCTTAGACAATTCTGAAAAATGGAAGAAAGGTGACTCATAAATGCCCGGTTATAAACATCCATGTAAATACTGCGGAAAACTCGTATCCGCCGACGATAACGTTTGTCCCTTCTGTGGAAAAGTCAATCCCGTTGGTCCACAAAGGTGCCCAAAATGCAGAAACCCAATTGAAACAGGTCAAATAAGATGCAGCCACTGCGGCTTATCCCTGCAAATCATTTGTCCAAACTGTGGAAAAACCAGCTTCTTTGGTGATTACTGCCAAAACTGTAACCACAGACTTACCGTTGTTTGCCAGAAATGCAAAACAGAGCAACCCCCAGTTGGAGAGAAATGCATAAAATGCGGCAAGCCCTTAAACCTTAAAAGGAGATAAAAAATGCCACTTCAACCATTTACCCGAAATTATGACGATAACAGCACTGAAGCCGGATTCCAATTTACATTCAAATGTGACATTTGCGGCGACGGCTACAAAACCAGTTTCATTCAAAGTAAAACTTATAAAAAGAAAGGACTCTGGCGTGGCTTGGGTCAAGTCGCTTCCATAGGCTCAGATTTGATCGGACGCGGAGGCGGCTACAATCTGCAACGCGGCGCAGACGCCATGAGTGAACGTTTTGATGGTATGACTCCAGAATGGCACAAAGAACATGAACAAGCTTTCGAGTTAGCACAAAACGAAGCCAAAGGTCACTTCCACCGGTGCCCGAGATGCCACAAATACGTTTGTGAAAACGACTGGAACGAACAAGAAGGATTATGCACTGAAGACGCGCCAAGAGAAAGCACCGAAGTAGCCGCTGCCAGAGCAGAAAAAATGGTTACAGACATTAAAGAAAAAGCTCAAAACACCAAAGTCTACACGGGCGAAATAACACAAAGACAAACCATTTGTCCAGCCTGCGGAAAACCGGCGGGTTCAGGAAAATTCTGCAACAACTGCGGCACACCACTTGGAATGAAAGTTTGTCAAAGATGCGGCGCAAAAAATCCTCCCACAACAAACTTCTGCGGTGAATGCGGAAACAAACTCTAAAACCAAAGCACCCAACTTCTTTTTTATTTATAAGTCATTTTTACGTTGTGCTTGCTGAGAAAACCGATTTTTAAAATTTCTGTGTGTTTTTTTTTGCTAAGTCCCTGAAAAACCTACATTTTTTTGTTCGTGTTTATAAGCGCGGGGCGTGTTTGTGTGCATGTGTTAAAGTGTCTCTTTATTTTCTGGGCTAACCTAAAAGTCATGATTCTTTACAAAAAATAACCTGAAAAAAAAACAAAATTTGCCTGCCACAAAAGCGTCTGCTCAGAAAGAAATGCGACAACTTTGAAAAAACAAAGAAGAGTCCACAAAAAATGAGTACGGCCCAAGTTTCTAAACCTAACAAACGCTTAGTTGATAGTTGCCCAGAATGTACCAGCAAAAATCTAATACATGATTACGACACGGGCGAAACCATCTGCGGAGACTGCGGTCTAGTCGTATACGAGCAAATGATGGATAAAGGTCCAGAATGGCGCGCCTTTACCGTACAAGAGAAAACATCAAGAAGCCGCGTCGGTGCCCCATCAACCTATGCAATTCATGACAAAGGCTTATCCACGACAATTAGTCAAATTGACAGAGACGCCTTTGGAAGAAAACTGTCTTTATCCACTAGACTGCAAATGTGGCGTCTAAGGAAATGGCAAATACGCAGCCGCGTACGTTCATCCAGCGACCGAAACCTTTCTCAAGCAATGAGCGAACTTGACCGTTTAACAGGCGTCTTGTATATTTCACCGCAAGTTAAAGAAAAAGCCGCAGTTCTTTACCGTAAAGCATTAGAAAAAGGCTTAGTCCGAGGCAGATCAATTAACTCCATCGCTGCTGCTTCCCTCTATGTTGCTTGTCGCACAAGCGCAACCGCGCGCACTTTAAACGAGATTGCTGAGGCAAGTCTTGTTGACAAGAAAGATGTTGGACGATGCTATCGATTGTTGCTTCAAGATCTTGAAGTTAAAATGCCTGTTGCTGACCCGGTGACGTATGTTTCAAAGATTGCTGAAAAAAACCGTATATCAGGAAAAACACAGGGTGCAGCAATGGCAATACTTAGAGAGGCTAGACGAAAACGTGTTGTAGCTGGAAAAGACCCTATGGGTTTAGCTGCCGCTGTACTTTACATAGCCTGTTTACAGAACAACGAAAAGGTAACTCAAAAAGACATTGCAGAAGCAGCCGGCGTCACCGAAGTAACCGTGCGAAACAGGTACAAAGCATTAAAGACCCAACTAAAACTCGAAGTACCTGACCGCGTCAGTTCCAGCTAAATTACTTAAGCAAACCCTTTCATTTTTAATTCTCTTTTCACTATCTTCAAGGTTGCAAGTTTAGAAAACTATCGAGAAATCTTTTAAAATACTGTAAGGGCTCCGCCAGTGATGTTGCTTATCACAAAAATAACTGCTGAGATAGCCAACACAAATATCCTACAAGCTGTTACCGCAGAAAAGCGATGTTCCGGATAAAACAGAATTTGATGTTTACGCCAAATTCCGCTTTGACCCATTGTTTAGCCTTGTATTTATTAACAAAGAAGTGGGCATCTACAGAGAAAACTGAGCTCCAGTCAAGGGTGAGTAGCATCGTCGCTTTGAAATTTAGATATCAAGCAGATAAAATAGAATTAGTATTCATAGCCGTTTTCTCAGTGCTCATCCTCGTTATGTTCAGCTCACTTATCTCCATGAACGGCGTAATACTTGGAAATGACCCTGCGGTGCATTTGGAGAAGGCGAAGGTTTTCCTCAACACCGGCGAAATCTCCGTAGCGAATTTGAACTGGACACCTCCGCTATTCCAGATTATTCTTGCAGTGATTATTTCGATTAGCGGCGCCACAGACATCTTCCAGTACATTCTGCTCCTTAGGGTGTTTACTACTGTGCTTGATTGGCTGCTGTTTATGTCAGTGTATCTTTTGGCGCGAAAGTTTTTCAACCGAAAAGTCGCCATGACCTCGCTTGTTCTGCTTTTAATGTGTTTTCCGATTTATGAGGCTAACCTGTTCGGCGGCTATACAACTGTCCTCGCCTTAGCTTTTATGGTGTTGGTGTTGCTCTATACGCCGCTCTCGGTGGAGCATAATGGCTACCTTGTGGTAGCGTTCTTCGCTGCCTTCTCGCTTGTGCTAGGTCACCAAGTGGGAACGTTTTTGGCTGTGTTCATTTTTCCGCCGATTTTGCTCTATATGCTTATAAAATCTAGGGGTAAAAACCTCAAAATTGTTTTAGCACTTGGCCTTGGGGGCGGTGTAGCGTTTTTTCTCTACTACTTCCAAGCCATGTATGCTTACCTGGACGTTGTCATAAAGTATGTGTTCTTCGAAATCAAAAGCTATGTGTACCAGATTCCAGTAGTGAACTTCAGCGGCTTAATGACGAATTATGGGTTCATACTTTTTGTGGGCTTAGCTGGGGTTGGGGTGTCTTTTTATGTGCTTAGGAAGCAACATAAACCGCTCTACTGGCTCATACTGGTTCTGGCGCTGTTTGTGCCGTTCTTCTTCGCCGAATCCTACCTTGTCGGCTTCTACATGTCGTTTGCATGGTTCATGTACTACGTTACAATGCCGCTTGCCATTCTTGCCGCCGTAACCATGGTGTTTGCCTTTGACAAATTTTATGCTTACTATATGCATCATAGGAGCGTCTTCAAGAAACTCTGGGTGAAAGCCGTCGCAGTAGTTTTGATTGTGGCGGTGGGTGCGGTGTTTGTTTACCGTTCCGATGTAGTATACAGTAAAATCATGGAGGCAGGCACCTATTATTCCACGACCGACCTCAAAGCCATGGACGCCGGCTTGTGGCTAAAAGAAAACTATCCAGACAACACATCCGTCGTAGTCACGAAGGTTCCGGGCTTCTGGTTCCAAGAGTTCTCTGGCAAAAACGTCACCGCCCAAACTGAAGAAACAGTGCAGTACATGGACGTCGCGGAAGCCGTCCTGAACTTAGCATATGAGCTTGAGCATCCTCAGACGATGCTAAAAGCTTACCAAGCAAAAGGAGACACACTTGACGAATACTATGTCTCCATGAACAAAATCTGGATGCGCGCAGCATTCAGCTCATCAAGCGGCGACACCTTCTCTTACACCCTAAACGGGGCTTACCACGAAGTTGGAATTGACCAGTTCAACAAAGAAATCGTCTTCCAAAACCAAGTAGACCCAAAAAGCATCACCTTTGTCTTCTCAAACGATGATATAGTCCTGACAAAAACAATCAGCGCCCAAAACAACAGTTACCCATTCCACGTTTCATGGACAGTTACACCGCTTCGGGGCCAAATAACCAACGCCAGCCTCTACTTAACCACCCATTTTGACTTGCAATACACGTTCGACGTTGCCGACATTCCGGGACTTATGAACTGGATCAACCCCTATGATGCACCCGAACACATCAAAACCACAGATCCAAACTGGGCTACAGCTTCCTTCGCAGGCGACAATCTCAAAGACAACTACATCGGCCTCTATGACGACACAAACAACGTCGGCTATGCCATGTACTTCAACGATTTGCCCGCATGGGGAAACATAGGTTCACTGCCCAACCGTCAGATTGATGCGGTGCGCTTGGTCTACAACTTTGACAGCATCCAAGAGGGTCAAACTGTTGAGCGCTCCTACCAGACAGTGACGCTTTCACAGTCCAGCTACACATCGCTTACACGGGAGTCGCTTCAGAGCTTATTCAGCCAAACCGTGGAGCCATTCAACGTTATACCCAGAGACTTCCGCAGCTACATAGAACAGGAAAACATCGGCTTCATAGTCTACGACCGAAACGAACTCGACACACAAATAATCAAGAGCAAAATACTACAACTAATCTACTCAAACGACCGATACGTAATCTTCAAAATATCAAAATAACCATTTTTTACTTAACTTAGTAGAATTTTTGGGATTCTCCCTTAAAATAATGTAAGGGCTCGCCAAGGATAAAACCGGTCGGATACTATTCTTGCCTGCTCTTTTTTACGATCCAGTATTGCGTTTATGTCGCTCAAGGAAAGACTGAACCATCTGGCGCTGAGCATTTGCTATTTGGGTTTCGCGCTGGCGGTCACTTGATTCCTTAATGAAATCTGCTAATGTTTCCAGGAGTTTCTTTCCGTCCTTCGTTATTCTATAAAAGCCGTGCTGGTGCTTTTCAATTAAGCCTATGTCTGTAAGTCTGAGTAGGTTATTTGAAAGGGCTGATTTTTCTAGCCCTGATATTTCTTTTAGATTTTTGAATGTTTGTGGTTCAATATATAATTGCATTAAAACTTTGAATCTACTTTCATTAGCTAAGGTTTTTGCAACAGCTATTGCTTCTTCTTTGTACATGCTTATGTTATCAGTCAATTTTGTTTTCCTCTATTGGTATGTAAGCCTGGAGTGTACAATCGGGATCATCGAGATGTTTAGTTTTTTCATCATATCTCCAAATCATGTACCCGTGTGATTCAGTGTATTTTGAAGTTGGAAGCCAGTTGTTGTAAATGTAATTTAAACTTGACATGAATTCCCGTCCCTTTATTTCGAAAACTGCATATCTTGTCTTTGGCAATTCTTTATAAAAGAACGCGATGGGCTTTGCGATTGGCTTGCTTACCTGTATTCCAGCGAAGACTGTGTAATCCTTGGCATTAACAAATTCTTCGGTTTGAATATGTACTTCCCACGAAACATTTTTCTCGACTATTACGTCTGCTAGTTCAGGCATATGTGTAGAATAGATTTTGTAGAATCTTTCCCAAAGGAGTCCAATCTCGTTTTTTATGCTGCCCTCTTCATGGCTATGGAAGGGATTGCCATAGTAAACACAACCAAGTAATTTTAAAGAAAGGGGTTTGGTTACGCGTGGCCTCATTTTATTCATACAGTAAAAAGAGCGGCGTCTTGATTAATCTTTTTTCTGCTCATCATAGTACACTGGAGGCTCGCCTTCTGGTGGTATCCAATTGCCCCATTCTATGAAACGTTGAGGCACCAGTGGTTCCTTAACCCTGTCACATGTGGGGAAGTAGACTTTAAGGTCGAGAATGGGAGTTCCATCAAAAGCATCTATCTGGTTAATTGTCACGATTCCTTTTTCATGATCTACCTTTTTGATTTTACATACGCTGATGTTTATTGGGTTAGGTCTAATGGGGCTTCTTGTAGCGAAAAGACCTGTTAAGACATTGGGTGCATATGGCGGTTTCATTTGCATCTCTATTTGGTTCCTGTAGTCTTCATACTTGTCGCCCCACCATACCACTATGATATGACCAAAATTTTCAACTTCTAAAAGAGCATTTTTGTATTCTTCTTTTAGCTGTACTTCGATTTCTTTTCCCCGTTTTACATGTCCGATTGAGTAAACCTTGTAATTTTCGCCCAATTTAATCACAATAATTAATCAACGATTTTAGGATATAAATATTCCCATAAATTATGAACAGTATTCCGTATTTTTGCGGAATATGGCTAAAGTTTAAGTATAAACACCCACTATAGTTTTAACAACCCACAAATTCGGTTAAAATGCAGCACTAACAATTCCAAGGTTATTGCTATGAAAGATAAAAAAGTAGACGAATACATAACAAAACAAGAATCTCCCCAAAAAGAAATATGCATAAAATTAAGAGAAATCATTTTCAAAACATTTCCTGATATCAAAGAAGAAATGAAATGGGGCGTTCCAGCCTATGGCGCTGGAAAATACTATTTGCTTGCACTTAAAACTCAGGTCAACATAGGCTTCTCCATAAAAGGCTTTACAAAGGAACAAGTTGCCTTATTCCAAGGCAGTGGAAAAACAATGAGAACCCTCGAAATTAAATCCGAAGAGGAAATCGATGAGGAACAAATAGAAAAGTGCCTAAGAATGGTTCAATAACAATGTTAAAGACACTATAGCAAAGCCGCGATGACATTGTAACTATGATAGTGTTCACACCAAATATTTCCTTCTCAGAAATAGCGGAAGACCCACGAACTAAAACAATGAACTGAATTTTTCGTCTATTCTAATTCGAGAAAAATGCTGTCGGCTGAGTTGTCTGATAATGTTAGCATAATAATTTTTAAAATACTGTAAGGGCTCGCCAGGGTTGAGCCCCAGTATTTTGAGCAGTGGTGGCGGGGGTGGGACTTGAACCCACGAAGGCCTGCGCCAGAGGATCTTAAGTCCTCCTCCATATCTTAGGTGCACCTTGCGGTGTCTGGCCACCTATTTAGACCTGGCTCGGATACCCCGCCACCAGCACCGATATTGACTGCAGGGTATTGTTTAAGT
>JAWRIR010000143.1:0-27105 GCA_040268405.1 Thermoproteota archaeon
TGAAACCAACACGGGCTTAGGCTTATTTTTGAATTCCTTCATTGAAACATGGAATCCCTGCGTAATCTGATGTGCACTCTCTTTAAGCTGGGTCAGATTCCAATGGCCCATGCTAACAAATTTGGCTGCTTTTATTGCCCAATTAACCAGTTTCGCAGTCCATTTTTCCTTGAAAGACAAAACAATTAAGGCTATCAATGTACCTGAAATTCCGATTGCCACCAAAAGAATGGAATTAAAAATTAAACCACTAAGTTGAGTTTGACCACCCGTAACCAACAAAACTATACCAATCAAGAGAACAGCAACGTTCATGCCCATTCCCAAAAAACGGTGCGTAACAAGCGACGCCATCGTCGGTCCACACTTCTCGTTACCCTGCTCTTTCGTGACAAGGTAAACCCGCACGAGTTCACCGCTTACCGATTCAGCAGGAACAATTGTATCAACAAATATGCCGTACCAAACAAACAAGTAAGAACGCAAAACAGACAATTTGATGCAAAGAAAATTGGCCAGTACACGCCAAGAAATGGAAAAAAACAAGATTTCAAGAACACTAAGCGCCGCGGCTAACGCGTACAGCACGGGATTGATAGTTTGTAGCGTGGTTATGATGCCTGCTATATCAACTTGAAACAGGTAAATGTAGATGAAAAAAGCTGCAATACCAATCGCCGGCAAAAGCACGGTTTTCCAGGTAATTTTGGTTTGCGGTATTTCCATCCTTAACGCCTTACTAAAGTGGCAGAATGGATGAATGCGATTATATATGTTGCCCTGTTCCGTCCAAAAAATATTGCCATAACTAAAGGGCTATGCGAGAAAGGAGAAGTGTTTATTGTGCTGCGACTGTTTCTTCCTCTTCTTCGGGAATTGGCAGGTTCGCTTGAAAATGAATGCTTTCCGCTCGGTAGTTTTTGTAGAACTGCTTCATTTTGTTGTTGCGTCGTCTTGCTGCAACAGCAAGGTAAAGTATTGATGTTATGAGGAAGGCTGAGTCTATCACGTTTGGGAATGTTGGGAAGTAAACCCAATGGTTGAAGAAGGTTACAAACTTTAACGCTATACCGATTGTACCGCAAACAAGTGCTACTTGGACGCAGTCGTTGGCAAGTTCGCCCCAATTTTGATGCATTGCTTTCATGTGGCGTTTCATCCTTTGCTGACCTCATTTGCGTTTGTTAATAAAGTATGTTATGAAAATAGGCTACTGATTCAAAATACAGACCAAAAAAGTAAAGGGTGATTCCGGCGATTAAACGATTTGGCGGGTTAATAATAAATGCTAAAGCGCCAGGCTAACTGTTTTTAATGTGCTGAATTGAAGTTTTAACGGTTTTTAACGTGCTTTTGGATGCTTTTTCAGCCATTAGCACCTACCCCCTATAGGTTCCAACATAGAACCACTAATAGGATCCAAATAGGCAGCAAATAGGCTGGTGAAATCTTTAAACGATTTTTCTGCCTATTAACTCAAGAAAAACTATGTCAAGAAAACGTTTAGCCGCCTTTATCAGCATCAGCCTTTTAATTGGATTAATGTTAGGCAGCTTTTTTCCTCAAACTTTACAGTCAAAAAATCTCAATGAAAAACAGCATTACCCACTTTATCAAGAAATTTACCAAATAAAAGACCGATTGCTGGTTAACATTACGGACCCCGCGTTTCCTTCAACAGGCACGCGAGAATGTATCTGGTTTGAACTTCGTGAAGAAGACAGCGGAGACTATAACCAAACAACCTTGAATTTTTGGGTTTTTCAAGCAGGACAGGAAACACATGGAGACATAGAGGCTTTTGTGGAAATTTATAATGTACCAGATTGTTCTGACAGATTTATAATTGAAATAACAAGAAACTGTTGGTTTGAGTTAACTGCGTCCTATGAAGGAAAACCGTTTGTAGTATTTCCTTCTGTTACGGACAACGAGTTAAGCTACGGGTACATGACATATGAAGTCAAACTTTAAGAAACAACAAATCTCTTTAACGCATTCAGCGTAATTGCTTGTGAGGCAAATATGCAAGTAAAAATTGCTTTAACACTAATTACGCTTCTAATTTTTACATGCCTCACAATTAACCCTGCCCAAGCAGACGCTTCAAACGCTTGGGAAACAAAATTGTCCATGCATGTTGCACGGTCAAGCCTTGGAGCAGCCGTTGTAAACGGTGAAATCTATGCTATCGGAGGAGTCATCGACCCACCAAGCTACGTAACCTGCATTGGCACCAACGAAAAATACGACCCCACAAGCAACAAATGGATAACCAAAACAAGTATGCCCACGCCAAGAGCCAGCTTTGCCACCGCAGTTGTTGAAGACAAAATCTACTGCATCGGAGGAACCACAGGCCTTAATGACGGACAAGTAATAGTTTCAAGCATCAATGAAGTTTATGACCCAGCAACCGATACATGGACTTCTAAAACGGATATGCCCACACCACGAGTCGGCGTAACCGCGGCAGTTGTTGACAACAAAATTTACGTGTTCGGCGGCGATTCAAACGTTACCGAAGTTTACGATCCAGCAACAGACACTTGGACAACCAAAGCTTCGATGCCAGTTAAACCGGGTTTGCGGATGATTTGGAGTTGCACCTCAGCTGTCGTGGATGGTAAGGTTCACGTGTTTGGAGCTTTCCCTTATTCTGCTTCTAATCAGGTTTATGACCCTGCATCTGACAGCTGGAGTTTTGAGGCACCTATTGTTCAGGGTTACCTGTTAGCGTGTGCAGTTTCCACTGGTTCAACTGAGGGAATTTTGGTTTTTGGGGTTGATAGCACATGGTGGGATGCTGGACCACCCAACTTTACAAGTTTAACCTGGGATTCCTCGCAGGATTGTTGGCGTGTTACATCGTTAATGCCAACGCCCCGCGTTAACTGCGCCTTAGCCGCCATAGGCGACACAGTTTACGTTATCGGCGGTTCAATAGTAATGATTGAAAACAACGCCCACCCAACAACGATTTTGGAAAAATATACGCCACAAAAAGATAACCCCACTGACACACATCCGCCAGAAATAACAGTCTTGTCACCACAAGACAAAACTTACTCAACAGCAGTTTCTGTTGATTTTACAGTAAACGAGCCCACATGCGAAGTACTGTTAAGCGTAGATGAGCAGCCATTAACCTCAATCTCAGGCAACACATCACTAACGGTTAAGCAGGGAAATCACAACATAACCATTTATGCGATTGATTATTCAGGAAATATTGGCGCCTCAAACATTGTAAGTTTTAGTGTTTCTGAAACGGGCGAGGTTCCGTTGTTTTGGCTGGTTTTGATTGGTGTTGGCGTTACGGTTTTCTTGGTTGGGGCGGCTTTGGTTTGGGAGTATTTTGTCAAAAAGAAAAACTGATAAAGCTTAAACTTGTGCGGTTTGGCTGCTGGGCAAATTTTATAAAAACAAGGTGACATAGCTACAAATAATGAAGGTTTCTTAAATGGCACTCAAATGGTTAGCTTTACTCTCTATTGTTTTGGCTTTAAGTGTCGTATGTGTTTCTACTGCTCAACCTACAGCCGGCGTTAAAGCTGGTGACTGGATAGAATATGAAGTAACATTCACTGGAACACCGTCACCTGACCATTCTATAACTTTTGCAAGAATGGAAATCCTTGACGTTTCAGGACCAATGATTTACGTAAACATTATCTCAACATACGCTAATGGCACACAAGAAACCACAAAATCAACCTTAAACCTGCAAACAGGACAACTAATTGACGATTTCATTATCCGGCCTAACCTGAAAACAGGCGACATCTTCTACGATTCCCGCGCAGGCAACATAACAATAAGCAACACAGAGCAACGCACTTATGCAGGGGCAGAACGCACAGTGGTTTCAGCCACAAGCTTGGGCAACACATACATTTGGGACCAACAAACCGGCGTCAGCGTTGAAGGAACATCCTCAGGCGAAGATTACACAATGCACAGTTTAGCCACAGCAACAAACATGTGGGAAAGCGCAGGTCTTGACCCAGTAATAGTTTACACATTCATAATTATCGTAATAATCATCGTGGTTGCATCAGCATTTTTGCTATATACACGCAAGCGTAACACGTCAACCACCGCTGAGAACCCTAATCCAGCTTAAACCCCAAATTTCTTTCGTACACGTGGCAACAGTAGATAAAAAACGAGAAACACACTGTAGGGTATTTCGCCTGCAGCAGCAAACCTTGGAATTCCTGGAATGCTGGGCAAATTCAAAACCGTTAATGAGTCAACAATTATAACGAAAACGGAAATGGCGATGGTGCCTGCCCAGCCGAGTTTTTTGCCTTGCCAAATCATGACTGCAAACAGTAGCGTAAGCAGCCCGAAGGCCAAAGTGTAAATGTCGTAAATGATTGAAACCTGTGTGCCCAATGCGAGTTCTGAGCCTAAAAGCATTAGCCCTGAAGTAATGTGGATTGCGCCAATCAAAGTTTGGGCAATCGTCAAAGTGGCTATTCCTAAGCTTTTGCCCTTGATGGTTACTGGTTCTTGTTTGCTTTTCACTGTTACAACCCCATTTTAGTCAAGTTTGCTTGAGCTAAACCACCCTTTTTTCCAAAGCCACACCGCAGGTAACGCAACAGACAATGTTATCGCTCCAAAAATTATGAGCACGTCTGTGTTGCCGAATTGTGAAATGCCAAAGAACGTTGCGATAGTGTTTGGAAAAGACGTGACCAATGTTATCAGGGTCAAGTAGTACATGACAAAGGTCATCTTTTTTATGGAACTGTTAATCTTGTTAGATGTTGAAGACATGTAAACGTTAATTGCGTCAGAAAGAATTTCTCGGTACGTTTCTACAATGTCTATTTGCCGGGTTAATTCTTCGTGTGAGGTTTCAAATAGGGTTCTTGCTTTTGCTGACATGCATGCGGTGTCACTGCACCGTTTAAGATTTGAGATTATGCCGCGTTCATACCAGAGGAGTTTGGTTAGTTTAACCATTTTTGTTTTGATGTTAAAGACTTTTTTAAGTGTCTTTTCTGATGCGCCGTCGGCTACGTCTGCTTCAATTTGAGCTGTTACATCGTCAAGATGCTCTAAAAGTATGAAATGTTCTGCTATGATTTCGTCAACTATGAAGTAGGCTACTACGCTTGGCGGGTCGTTTCTTGTTTTGCTAATGCGTGCTTTTGCGTTGTTAATTAAGTCTTGAACCTCTTTAGGGGCAACGGTTACAAGAAAGTCTTTTGAGAACGCCATTACAATGGGACAAGCGTCTTTTGCTTTGAGAATGTCTTGGAAGGCAACAAAAGTAATGATGTTAACGCCCGTTTCTAATCTCAGGTCAACAGCGTTTCGAGCTTTAGGCAGCTTCAAAAAATCTGCGGGAACCTGCGTTTTGGCGGCTACGGCTTTTATTTCTTCGGGTAACGGGTCAACCAGTTCAACCCAAACATTACTCAGGTCGATAGTGGACAGCTTTTCAAGACTAACGTGTTCTTCTTTGCCGTCACTTAAACAAATAACCCGTATCAACCAATTCACCGCCTAAGCTTCTTCCTAAATCTAGATTAACCTTATATTAATACCCAACTAAACAAAGAATAGCAAAGGAGCCAGCGCCAACAATGAATTACGCCATAGAAACCGACAACCTCACAAAAAACTACGGCAGCCTAACAGCCGTAAACAAGCTAAACCTTAAAGTACAAAAAAACAGCATCCACGGCTTTCTTGGTCCAAATGGCGCAGGAAAAACCACAACCATAAAAATTCTTATGGGTTTGCTTAAACCCAATGAGGGCTCGGCGAAAGTTCTTGGTAGAGAAGTTCATGTTGACGAAGCGGAGGCGCGGTTAAGAATCGGTTACATGCCAGAACTCCCCAAGTTTCCAAAACACCTCAAAGGCGCAGAGCTTTTGGACGTTTACGGCAGAATGTACGGCATGACAAGCCAGCAACGTGCAGAACAAATCCCACGACTAATCAACCTTGTCGGGCTTAAGGGGAGAGAGAAAGATTACATTGGCAAATACAGCAAAGGCATGCAACAACGCATTGGTATTGCTCAGGCTCTTTTGAATTACCCTGAACTTGTAATTTTAGATGAACCCAGCATCGGGCTTGACCCCGTTGGAATGGTTGAAGTACGTGAACTGGTAAAAGAAATCTCCAAAGAGGGCATGACCGTGTTCCTTTCTTCGCACTTGCTTTTTGAGGTTGAGCAAATCTGTGACCACGTCACAATCATTAACAAAGGCGCAATGTTGGCTTCGGAATCGCTTCAAACAGTTTCAAACATGCTTGCAGGACCAGCCATGATACATTTTGAAGTAGCCAACCTAACAAACGGAGTTGTTTCGGCTGTCAAAGGCTTACCTTTTGTTTCTGAAGTGTACAATGAAGGCTCCAGCTTAAGCGTCCAAATCACCTCCCACGAAGATGTCCGAGCAAAGGTGTCAAAAGAAGTGACAGGCGCTGGTGGCGTAATTGTGGAGATGACTCAGAAAAGGTCAACTCTTGAAGACGTGTTTATTCAGTTAATCGGCAAAGACAACGGAGGCAAAAAGCAATGAGCACAATCATGCAAACACAGCAAGAAACACTTGGGGGTTCGAAGGCTTGGTTTACCCGTTTCTTAGCTGTTGTCCGTTACGAAATGATTTGGAACATCCGCAAGAAAAAATTCATCGGCATAATCGTAATCGCGTTTCTAATATCAACCTTAGGTTTACTGCTGCCGTTAATGTTCACTGAAGAAATCCCCCAAAACGCCACATTCGCCATTACCTACAGTGCAGGCAGTTTCAGCTTCTTCTTATTCGCTCTCGCCACTGCAATGAACAGCATATCCAGCGAGTTCGAAAGCGGTACAATCGTACCGTTACTGACTAAACCTGTTTCGCGCACAACCGTGTTTCTTGGCAAACTGTTCGCAGCATTTGTTATAATACTGCTTTCGTTTACGATAATCTTCACTTACACTACAGTTGGCTCTATTCTCATGTATGGTCCACAAAACGATTTGGGACTTGTTCCCCTTGTGCTGCTTGGAGACCTAATTAGCACGTTCATTTGGGTTTCAATACTTCTCGCCATGGGTTCACTAACAAAGAACACAATGTTAACTGTGATTATTGCTTTGGGCTTGTTTGGTTCCCTGTTTATTGCGATGCCCATCATTTCTGTTTTTGCGGGTCCTTCCCCAGCGTTGAATTATTTGCCTGGAAGCGGCGCGACTGGAAGCATGTTACTTGCAGACAACACCACGATTGGAATTAGCACAGGCACAGACAGTTTAGGTCAAAACATGGTTTACGCGCTTTTGTATCCGGGGCAGGAAGTGACTTTTTCTAAAACAGATATTTGGTCAGTACAAGTTGGAGACACAACTTTGCCTGCAACGGAGTTGCTTTACACTGAAACGATAGGAGACATTGCTCGGCGTGGATTGGCAATAGCCTTCGCTTACATTGTAGCATTTCTACTGGTGGGATGGCTTGCGTTCAAAAAAACTCAAATCAACGAATAATCTATTTTTTCTTATCCATAATTTGAGCAAGCGCCACTACAAATCGTTCTATGCGTTCACGTGTCCTGCCAAAATCCAACACTGACGTAATCGTCGTGACAGGTGTCTCGCCAGAAATCAACATTCGCGTCGTATTATCGTTGACTGTTTCTAAATCAATTTTCATGCTTGATGGATACGACAAGAAGGCGCCTTTTGTTTTGATTGATAGGTGATACGTTTTTTTGTCTGATTCCTGTATTGTCCATTCAAGCTTTTCGATGGCTTTTGGAATGCCTTCCCACAACTGCTTTATTGGGTAGTCGACTTCAATGTTTTCTGTTTCTTCACGTGTGTACGCCATAGTTCTTCAAGAAATCATTCCATAGCTAATACTTAACTTTTCAGCCAGTTTCAGCTTGTATACCATAACCACCTGATACTGGGTCAAGAAAAATCGGCGCCTGCGGAGGATAAAACGTGAAAACAACAAACAACACCCCTAAAAGAACGTAAAAAACCAAAGAAACCCACGTTAGCCAACGAGGCAATTGCCGGATAGTTAACAGTTTGTAACTTAGCAGTTGACCCAAAACTACGGCAACAACAAAAGAGCCTACATCAATAGCTAAAATATTCTCGCAGGTTAAGGCTGTGTAGAAGTAGAAAACTGCGGGAATAATTGCTATCATCAAGTAGACGCCTACGGTTTTGGCGAAAACAAAATTGTTAACATCACGCCGCAACGGAATAAACTCAATTAACCCGAAAAACAGGGCAGGCCAAAACGCAAGTTTAAGGTGCTCCCAAACACTTTCATTAACCGCCGAAAAAACTCCAATAATTGGTTGGTTGCCTGAAATTTCAAAAGTAAAGTGAAGCAGACTTCCAAGTATAATTATTAATACTGCACCAATTAACTCGTAGGTTAAGACTTTACGGCTCATGTATATCCTTTTTCAGGTTTTTTCTTAAACGGTGAACCGCCAGTGTAGCAATTAATGCAATGACAATTATGATTAGGGCAATTTCAGCTGTGAAGATTACATTGCTGTTGGTTTGGTTTGCATAGGGTACAATGGCTTCAAATTTTTTTGCCAAAAAATTCCTAAGAAAATAATGGAAAGAATTTGTATATAAGATTTTTAACAGTGAACCGGTTGCTTTAGTCGAATTTTTTTATTTTTACCATTCTTCGGTAGCTTTTAAGGTCTTCTGAGACACTTTTTAACAGGTTCATTTCTTCCATTGCTCTCTTGAATTTTGCCAGTTCATCATTGAACATGCGCACTGTATCCTGAGTCATTTGGGGTTTTCCTTTAAAGTTGAATTTGTTGGAGGAGTTAGTGTGTTGGCCCTAACTCACGCCAATCCGTAATCGAGGAGAAAGGAGAAGGCTTCGAAAACGGAAAAGTATTATTGACGCGTTTAGTGTAGCCTTCAACCTAACTTTCCTCCAACAATAATAAGACTTACGATATATTATGTTATAAGGTTTATGAATTCAAAAAATGAATTTAGAATAATAAAATGGGGTTTAGCTGATAGTTAAAACGCCTTCAAGCACTTGCGGGTCAGGCACTTCAAGCTGTTTGGACAACCACATCTTTAACAACGAAGACATGCTCGGTAACTCGCCACTGTATGTGACAACTTGGTTACCTTTTAATGCGTCAGCTTGGAAAACATGTTCAGCCTCTTTATATGTGAAAGAAATGGTTTGCGCTTGACGGGCTAAAGCCTGAAAATCTTCCCATTGTTTACACCTGAAAATTACAGAGGTGCCTGATGGGATAGCAGAACCAAAAATTGGTGACGCTGAAGAAACAGGTGCAGCTACTGGAGTTGACAATACTGGAGCAGCCTGATTCTTATTTTCAGCTACATTTACTGTTGCTGCTGGAGCGGGTGCATTATTTCTTTTTGACATGTAATCCAGAAGATTTGTTACTTCGTCTTGTAGGTTGCCAATTTTTTCCTCAATGTGCTCGACTTTTCCGTTTAATTGACCGGTTTCCCCTAGCTGGTCGGTTACGTTTCCCAGCTCGCTTATTAGACGGTCAAGGTCTTTTTCATGCTCTTTTAGCACGTTAACTATGAAGTCTAAAGCCTCTAATGCTTCGTCTTTTGATTGAGGTTTCTTTGACATTTAATCATCCCTAGCTAATTGCTACTCAATTATTGCAGAGCATAAATAAACGTAGCGAATCTTCAAAACATATTTAAAATCAATGGTTTCGTACGACTTACGACAGATTCAGAATCCGAATAAAAATAAAGAACTGTGTGTCACAAACTGTACTAACGTACAACAGAAATACACTTAACCGCACCCGCAGAACAAGAAACAACACACGGAGACAGGTTCTTTTCAGGTTTACACCCAGCACAAGTATACTTTATCTTATTGCGGTGCTCCTCTTTCACTGCTGCCACAGTTTTGTCCTCCAAATCGATAAACATTGTTTCCAAATGCAACGCAGCCTTGGGACATTGCTCTATGCACATTCCGCAACCGTTACATTTTTTCGAATCGATTACGACGAAGTATTCGCCTGAACCGTCCGTATAACCGTAGTATGTAATCAAAGCTTTCACCTAAGTTTGTTGAGCCTTCTCATAGAGTGCTTTCGCGAAAAGTCCCGCACCCAAAGCACCTGCCACCATGGGGTCCAACCCGTTTTCGCGCCAGTTAGGCATAGGAAGACACTTAACACCAAGAGCAGTCTCAATGCGCGAAACGACACCGATGTTTTTTGATTGCCCACCAGTAATTACAAGCGAAGGTTCTAAGCCGACACGGTTAATCAGGTTACTCATGCGTACAGCCATTGCCCGAGTGTAGGCAGCAAGCACTTTTTCTTTAGACCAGCCCTTACGCAGAAGCCCAACCGCTTCTGTTTTAGCGAAAGCCACACAGGTGCAGTTTACTGGTTGCGGTTCTTCTTCGACTTTTAGGCTCATGTCGCCGATTTCCTCAATTGGTATCTTAAGCAAGTCTGCGAAGACTTCCATACCTCTACCAGTGCCGGCAGCGCATTTATCGTTCATTAAAAATGAGGTTACACGTCCGGTGTCGTCGCAACGGATTGCTTTGATGTCTTGTCCACCTACGTCAAGCACTGTGTGAACTTGCGGTCCCCAGATGTAGTTGGCACCTTTTGCGTGGCAGGCGATTTCAGTTATGGCTTTGCTTGCCATGGGCACGTTTACTCTGCCGTAACCTGTGCCGACAACGTATTTTAGGTCAGACTGTTTCAAGCCTGTGTCTTGGAGCGCCCAGTCTAATGCTTTTGTTGCGCTTTCGGGGCTGTTAGAACCTGTACGCGTTATTCCCCACGCGTATATTTCGCCGTTAACAAGAACTGCCGCTTTAGAACCAACTGAACCCACATCCACGCCAGCAGTGATTAAGTCACCGCTTTTCCAAGACGTACCAGGCATAATACGGTGGTATTCTTGCCAACGCCAAAATGCACTGTTGTTTTCAGTCATTTTTGGTTCACCTTTCCTTTGGCTGCGCCAATCAAAGCTGCGCCTAAAGCGCCAGCGTATTCAGGAAACTCTGGAATCTGCACTTCAACACCTAACTTACGTTTTAGAGAAGCTACAAAACCCACATCTTTGGCAACGCCGCCGACCAGCACCACTTCAGGGTTCACACCTAAACGATGAACCATCGATGAAACTCGGTCAGCCATTGCGTCATAAACTGCCCTGGCAATTTCAGGCTTTGATTCTTGCCTGTGAATAAGTGAAACTACGTCAGATTCGCCGAAGATGACGCATGACGCGTTAATTGAGCTTGCACGTTCCGCCTTTAGTGACAAAGGTCCCATGTCTTCCATTTTTACTTCTAAAGCCCGTGCCATGGCTTCAATGAATGTGCCTGCGCCTGCTGCACAACGTTCGTTAACTACGAAGTCAATCATGACTCCACGGTCATCACATTTTACTGCTCGAGCTTCTTCTGCGCCGACATCAATGATTGTTCTGGCTTTAAGTACAAGATTGGTTCCAGCCTTTGCGTCTGCCCCCATCATACTGACTGTAGCTGCTGGGTAAGGAGATAGTTCTACGCCTGAACCGGTCGCTGTGAAGTTGGTAACGTCTGATTGGGTTATTCCAGCGGTTTTTAGTGCTTGTTCAACGGCGTCTTGGGCTGCTTTTGTGGGGTCAAACCCGCAAAAGGCTTGAGCCCGAGCCAAAACCTTGCCATCGCTGAGCACAACTGTTTTGACGCTTTGCGTTCCTAAATCTAAACCTACTGTATTCATTGCGTTCACTTTAGAAGTCTACTTGGACGTTAAGCATTTCAAGGAAAGCTTCAACACGGGTTTTCAGTTGCCCAACATCTTCCCGTGTATAGTCTGTGTCAAGGTAGTAAACTGGAATATTTGCTTTATCCAAGGCACGTTTGACTCTTGTGTACTCCATTGCGTATAACATGCAGCCTCTTACTGTGTAGTAGATTACGCCTTGCACTTTCCATTCTTTAACCTTGTTTAGCAGCCAGTTTATGCGGTCTTCGTTGCCGTCTTTGCTGGTGAAGCAGGGACATGTGGAAGCCATCAGGTAACGTTCACCGATTGCGTTAAGCATGTCATCCATCGTCCATTCGTCAACCCCCACAGGGTCATAGAGTAAACGTTCGCTAGAACATAACTCGTCAGCAACCAAAACTCCTCGGGGGTTCCCCTCTTCAACAAGACTGGGCAGTTTCCAGTTGTCAGGCCAAAACATCGGCGTACCCGTAACCATAACCCGTGGAGTATCAGGAGGACAAGCCCATTCTTTGCGTTGCGCCCTGCGTTCTAATTCGTCACAGAGAGCTTCGGTTTTCTCCGTCCACCGAGTAATGTCATCCCACATGTAGGTTTGGTTGACCAGCATTGCGTCTCTACCCAGAATTACTGGGTTGCCTCTGCGCAGGTCTTGCAGTCGACGGAACATACGGGTGGCTCTTTGAGTTTGCATTATTGCGGTTTTGAGGTTTTTTGTGTTGATTTTGTTGCCTGTTAATTTTTCAAGGTTGTTTTTGATTTGTTTTATTTCTTCATTCCAGAATTTCAGGGCTTGAGTTGAGTCTTTGATGCGGGGGTTGGACATGCCCCAAACTTGCTTATAATCATTCAAGATTTCACTAAGTTTAGTCATGCCATCGCACGTTAATACTGTGATTAAGGCGTCACTTTGTTCAAGAAAAGGTGAAAGCTCAATCATTTTAGCGCCAATTGTTGAACGAATAGTTGGACAAACCTCTACGGGAACAACGCGGTCACCAAGTTTTGAAGTATCATACCAACCCGAATTTATCCTTACAGGAACCGCGCCAGCAGCCAGAATCAACTCTAAAGGTGCAAAAAGGCAGGTGTAGCCAACAATTTTTTTGCCCTCTGCTTTTGCTTGCTCTATCTCTTTTGCACGTTTACCAAACAGGTTTGCCATTTCGTCAAAATATTCCATCTCTTTGGGTCTGTTGGGTGCTGCTTTTTTCATGTGTTCAATATTTTCGGCGATGATGCGTTCTGAGGTGGCTTTGACCGTGTTTTTTAGTTCGTCAATTTCTTTTTGGGTAGTTTCTGGCATTATTTTCTTGGGTTCCACGGTGGTGTTTTTCATTTTTCATTTTTCCTTTTAGGCAAGTATTAGTAGTGAATTAATTAGTGTGCTAAGTCCGAGAAGAATAAGTACGGCTGCACCTGCGATTGCTATGTATTTTCTCAATAATGGTGCTTTGTTAAGAAGCCAGCCTGTAACGCCTCCGAGAAGGAGCATAGGCGAAATAGCAGTTCCAAAACCAAACAAAACAGCAAACGCTACACTGTCAACGGGACTCGCGAAAGGAACTGAATACAACAAAAGCGCAAATAACGGCGGACAAAGAACCAGTCCCCTGCTTAAACCTAAAGTGAAAGCACCCGCATCAAACCTGCCGATAAACTTTCTTTTTGAAGCTATTGGAGGTTGGTTGCATTCGCATGAGGGTTTTCGGTTTTTGTACAGCAGGCTTGCTCCGATTATTATGGTGACTATGCTAAAAGCTATGGTTGAGTAGGCTTGGAATATGGAAACTGTTGAGTCTTCAGCGAAGAAGTGAATTAAACCGCTGAAAACTCCAATTACGGCGCCGATTAGTGTGTAGGAAATTATTCTGCCTGAGTTAAAAATTAAAGTTGTCAGTACACCTTTGCGGAAGCCTGCGCCTGTGCCCGCAATGTAGCTTGCAAGGTACGGTAGACATGTAGCAGTGCAAGCTACTAACCCATAAAGCAGTCCCGACGCAAATGATGTTAGATAAGGGTTTGATAACTCAGGTATTAGCGACATGTCTGAGCTCCACGTATTGAATAAGCAAGTAACATGTGAAACGAATTTAAAGGTTACATAACTTGAAAAAAATTGCCCAGTTTTATGTGCTTAGCAAAATTTTGAGGTAAAATTTTTGATACCCGAATTATTAACTTGATAATCACGCTGCGGCAGCAAATTGGTTGGGAATTCAAAATATTGTAAGTTATGACGCCACTTATACTATTTGCATTGTTTTGTTATTGTTTCTTCCATTTTTTTGCTTTTGCAATAAATTTCTAAAAAGTCTTAAATAACATATTGCAACAAATAGTACAATCTGCTGAGGGTAGAATTAGTTGACTTCCCAATGCGCCACACCTGAAGAATTTGATGTACTAATCCGTTTAGGACTTACATTGAACGAAGCCAGAGTATTAATGGCACTTTACGCTTCTGAAAATTTGACTGCCAAATCAGTCGCTAAATCCTCAGGCGTAGCAAGAGAAATCGTTTACCAAATTATCCCAAAACTACAGAAAAAAGGGCTAGTTGACGAGTTAGTGACTACCCCCAAAACATTCCAAGCGATACCCTTAGAAAACGTAATCGAAGTACTTCTACAACAAAGAAAACAAGAAGACAAAGACCTGTTCGCCAAAGCCAAAGAAATGGCTAAAAAACAGCAACAAGTTTCACAAGTAAAAAATGACGATTCAAACATTGCACTCATTGCACCAAAGAAAGGTGATCCCAACTGGAAAAAAGATTGGGAAAACTTCCAAGAAAGCGTAGACATGATTATGCCCACCTACAAGTTTCTGCAATGGCCACAACACTTCGCAGAACAAAGTATCGATTACTCAATACGCAAAAAAGCCAAAATACGCATGATAACAGAAAAAACAACCCAAAGCATCATCAAACAGCCACCAACAAAACATTTCACGCAAAGTCTGGGGTTGAAACTGGGCTTTATAAATTACAAGTTTTTGGAGTCCACACCAGTAGAAATCGTAATCTTCGACAAGAAAATCATGTATGTTTCAACAATAGAGGAAAAACAAATCAAGGACATGGTTTGGCTACGATCAAACAACGGTTTCTTAGTAGAAATGGCCAACAACTATTTTGAAACATTATGGAAAAACAGTGCAGACCAAAAAAATGTGAACCTGCCTTTTTTGAAGCAGAACCTTTAACTTTTCAACGTTGAGCCACAATCATTGCATGGGCTTTATCGTAAGGTTCAAGGTCAACAACTTCTTTAACGTCAAACCCTCTGTTCCGTAGAACGTTGGCTTCTTGCCTGTAAACTGCTTCAGGGGCCATAGTGACATCAATGCTTTGGGATTTGCATGCGAGCATAACCCAACCACCCTTCTTCAAAAGCACATCAGCGTTATCCGCCAACAGCTTCGCCTGTTCAGGTTGTGCAACGTCACAATAGATTACATCAACTTTTCCTGGAATGAACATCGCATATTTTTCGGGTTTACGTGCGTCCTCAAGGAAAGGTGAAATGTTTGGTCTAAAAGCTGCAACGTTATTCACTAAGTCTCGAAGTGAACGTGAAGCAAACTCTACGCAGTAGACATGCCCAGTTTCACCGACTATGTCCGATACGTGGCTGGGAGTGGTTCCAGAAGCTGCACCTAAATACAGCACCTGAGAACCCGGTTCAATAGGGACATTCTGCACGCCCTTGATGATACCGCCTGCAAGTTTACTACGGAAAGCATCCCAAATACGGTACTCCACATCTTTAACGTGGATTAAACGTTCACCATAAACCGTTAAACCGGGCGTCAAGTTACGCGTGGCAAGACGTTGAGCACCACCTTCCAGCATAGCCTGATAAATCTCTTTAAACTTAGGATGAGGCCTAACTTTAATGTGCACTTTACTCGTTTCTCCGGTTATCGCGGTATTTACCGCTACCGCCGCTGCTACCGTGGAACTTGTCACCGCCGCCACCCTGGAACTTTTGACCTCTATTGCGGTCGCCTCCACGGTTTCGATCTCTTCCCCGGTCAAAACCTCTACCACCGCCGCCCCTGCGTTGGTCTCTTCCTCCGCCGCCGAAACGGTCACGTCGTGGACCACGGTCAAAGCGTTGTTCACGGTCTCTGCGTTCCTCTCGTGGTTTAGGTTCTTTTGGTGGTGGAGCATCCTTGTATTTCTCTTGAATTTCTGCTAAACGTTTGTTAATTTCTTCTTTTAACCGCTCACCAATGAAGTTTCCACCGAAAGCGTCTGCTCTGGCTGCAATAGAGAGCTTACCAGCGATAACACGTGCAATCTTTCCTCGTTGCCATCGTTTAGCGTCGTGCAAAAGTGTGTGCTGGAAAATCAAGCCGTGCTTTGGTGGTCTTGCACCAGTTTTTAGGGAACGGAAAAGCGCCTTTTCTGCACCCAACACTTGAATAGTGCTGGCTGGACGCATAGCCAAGTTTTGCAGGCCACCAGCCATAGCGATTAGTCTTGCACCCAATAATGCGCCGGCTACTGCTCGGACGTTTGGAGCAAGCTCTTCCATGGTTCGGTCGACATAGTTTTCCATGTTTTTGCGTAACTCATACATGGACAGTACGTCACGGCTTAGGCTTTGAATTTGCCCCAAGTCAATTTCTGAAATGTCAGCACCCATTGAAGATTGAGCTGTTTTTGATACAAGCTCTGAACGTTCTTTGGGTATGCCTTCAGCTGAAACGGTTTCAAAAGTATAGTTTTCTTTGTAACCCAATTTCAGGACAAGCCTTGCGTAGGTTTCATGTTTCTCGATTAGACGGTCCATTTCTGGGAAGTAAATACCATACCATTCACGCAGCCTACCCATAAACAAGTTAACGGTTCGGTCTAAATCATCAAGTGTTTGAATTGCCTGACCAACAATTAAGTCACGCTTTTCAGATGCACCCTTAATGCGCAGTTTAGCCAGTTCCATGCTGACGTTTCGGTTCCAAAGAGCAAGGTCCTGCTCATCCTTTGCGAAGCCTGACTCTAACCCAACTTGACTCATTTTTCCCCTAAGCACTTCAGCTTCAGCCGGAGATGCAACCTCAACTCTATCACCAGTTTTCCTATGAATCTCATCTGCAATGTTGGCAGTCTCAAACACAAAAACGTCATAACCAACGTTTTTAAGTAGTGACACCAAGGAAAAGACTTCGTCAGAAAGTTTGCCAGACTCAGTCTTAAGTAAACTTCTTGCTGCTGCCTGAGGCTTTTTAGGAAACAGAACTTTTTCCACTAACATGTTCTTTTCGTCAAAAGCGGCAACGCCGAAAGGATATTGAATTATAAATGCCTTCATTCTCTAAGCCCCATTATAAGCTACCTATTGACAACGCTGAGACTTAATAAATAGTTTTGTTGCCCCCAAATAAAAGAAAACACAAATTCTAACAGAAAACCGCACTTAGAAACCCTTAGCGTTTTTTACCTCAAGATGCGCCTTAATAGCTTGAAGCAGCACAGGCGGCGGAATAGGTTTCTTAAAAAAATCATCTGCACCACTCTGCAAAGCACCCGCTTTACCATCAACAATAGCATAACCTGTTATCATGATTTTAACCATTGAAGGCGCAATTTCTTTAAGCAAAGGCAACAAGTCCAAACCGTTAACATCAGGCAGTTTTACATCAATCAAAGCAACATCAAATATGCTGCTTCGAATTTTTTCTAAGGCTTCGCTTCCTGTTTCAGCAGTTTCTACACTGTAGCCTTCTTTTTGCAAAATGCGGGTGAATACTCTGTGCAACGCTTGATCGTCGTCGATAATGATAATTCTTGGTAGTGCCTTCATGCCAACCGCCCTCCTTTTCCTTAGGCGCTTTTTGAGGCAAAGTGAAACTTAATAATTGTTTTCAAGGAAAAATATAAACTTGATTCTAAATTTCAAATATCTGCATCATATATCACATTAAACACCAAGACTTATAGAATAATATAAGCAGTTTTAAAAATTTTTGCAGGCAAAAGTTCAGCGTTTTACTGCACGTTTGGAGAATCTTGAATGAAAATCATTGTTTTCCCTCTTTTGAACAGGAAAAATTATAAATGTAAAGCTCAAAACTTCAGGCTATGCTTAACCAAAAAACTAAGCGCTCCCCAGCAACCTACGCAATCATTGTATGGATGGCAATAAACTCAGCTTTCTTTGCACTAATGCTCCCCGGAGACTACATGGACGCAAACAATTCAATAATTCTTGTCTTAATGATAGCCTCAATCGCTGCCTTATTGCTCACAAGAAAAACTGGTCACGCCCTAACAATCTTCACATTAGTCTACGCATTCTCATATAACGCCTTTAACCTCATCTATTACAGCGCAGACTTACCATTCGCAGCGTTAATAATCAACGCGTTAAGTGCAATCCTCAACGCAGCAGCCTTCATTTACCTGTTCAAAACACTCATCCAAAACAGCCCTTCTTAAACTCTTTTCTTATTACAGAAGAACCATTACCCCATCCACAATGTACTGAACAGCAATAGCTGAAATCAGCAAAGCCATTACACGAGCAATAATCATAGCACCCGTCTTTCCCAAAAAGCCATAAACACGGTCAATAAATCGCAAAATAACCCAAGCAATAGACAAAACAATAATCACCGCCAAAACTGTCACCAAGTTGCCAAAAGACTGCAAATTCAAAATAGTCGTAGTAATCGCACCAGGACCAACCATCAAAGGAATAGCAATAGGCACTGCACCGATACTTTCAGGAGACTCCACGGTCTCACTCGTGCTATTACCGTTAACCAGAATCCTAATAGCAATAATCAACAACAAAATGCCGCCTGCTATTTCGAAGCTACCTATTGAAATGCCAAAAAGAGCAAAGATCTCTTGACCGGTAAAAGCGAAAAACAGGAGCAACACAAACCCAACCAACACGGCAACATTGTAGGCTTTATGGGCTTTTTCTTTAGGCATCCTTCCTGTTAAACCCATAAAAATGGGTATGTTGCCAAATGGGTCTACAACTATGAATAGGGCTATTACGGCTCGGGCAAGGCTGATTAAAATTTCGTCCACGCTTGAATCCCTCAAAAACAAAGGATTTTAAACAAAAAACGTGTGTTGCATGGATTATATATACAAAGTGCTTTAAGGATTATAGATGTTTTTCAGCTATGGATTGATTTAAGCTTCTTGCACATTTACGAAGCACTAAAAAAGAGAATAACAAATCGATTTTGTATAAAAAGAAAGTATGATTAGGCATAAAATGCCGTAATCACTACGTCGTCAACCCAAACTTCCTCTGTTAACCAACTACTGCTTTCAACATCATAATAGTATGTCAGAAAGCTTTCGATGCGCAGTCGGAATGAGTCAGTGAATGCATTCGGATCAGTTATTGTGAAGTTAGCTTGAATCCATTGTCCGTCTGTGTCGCTTAGGTTACTGTTAGCTACTTCAGTGAAGTCAGGGTTAGGACTTCCTAATCCGAGTGGATCTGACAAGCCAGTGTAAGATACGTTAATGATTCCACCCAACGGTGTGTTTGCTTTATACCAGAAGCTTATGTGCATTGATGTTACGCCAGTTGCGTTAATTGCGTCTGATGTGAATGCACCTAAATTAGGGTCGAAAGCGTCGGATTTTGCTGATGCATTTCCGCTGTGTGCACAGTCAGTTGCGACGTACCATGGAGGGTTTATCCATTCATTCCAGTTTTCGTCCCAGATGTTGCCGTCGAAGGTAGAAGTGAGGATTATGTTTCCTGGTTTAAAGTTGGCGGTGATTGTTCCCGCGCCGTTGATTGTTGCTGAGGTTTGGTTGTTGATTGTTATGGAGTTAGTTGAAGTCCATGAGTCAAATAGGTAGCCTTCGTAGGCAGTTGCTGAGATATCTAATGCGCCTACGTCATACCAGTTTGTTGATGTAGGGGTTGTGGTTCCGGCGTTTTCAGGGTTTATTTCGAATGTGATTTGGTATTGTGTCTTATAGTTGCCTGTTATTATAGCTGCTGTAGATATTGTACCTGTTGTAGTGCCGTTTAGTTTGTATTGTTTGCCTTCTATGCGGCTTGTGACTGTATCAGCAAATGTGTATGTAACTGTTGCGTTTTGGTCAACTAGTATTAATCCGCCTGCAACGCTAATTGGGCTTGTTGCGCCCATGTATGATCCGCCGGTTACTTCGAAAAATACTAGGTCACCAGTGGCGTCAGCATTTAATCCTTGGAAGTTGACTAGATATTTTGGTCCTTGATTAGTGAAGAAGTTTGCTTGAACTGTTCCTGCGCTATTGACTGTCATTGTTGTTTGTGGAGCTGAAGCGTTAGTAAAAGTTGCGCATCCTTCTGTTGCTGTCCAACCGGCAAATATGCAATCAGGATTTACTGTTGTTGATATTTGAACGGTTGCGCCTGCGTCGTACCATTGGGTTTTTTCTGTTGGGGTTCCACCTTCTGGCGGATTTGTTAGGACTTGTATTCTGTATTGGGTCTTCCAGTTGGCTGTAGCTGTTTTTGAATTATCCATTGTTATTGGGTTAGAAGGTGAAGTTGTTCCTGATGCATCGTTACTCCAGTTGTTAAAGCAGTATCGAATGTTTTCAGAGTTGAAAGCATCTAAAACTATTAGTGGAGTTACTGTTGCATATGCGGTTGTGCCTGAAGTGTAAAGGCCTGAACCGCTTGTTGTGCCGTATTGTGAGTTGACTGTGAGTGCATATTTTGTTGTTTCTGATGGTTGCACGTTTTGAGCGGTAAAGATTGCTGTGACAAGTTTGTTGCTGTTCATTGTTATGGTTATTGTGTTGGAGGTGCCTGACGCGTCGGTTGACCATGCTGTGAATGTGTAGCCGTCTGCTGGGGTTGCTGTTAATGTGACTGTGTCGCCTTGATGGTATGGTGCTGTTTTATCGGTTGTTACTGTGCCGCCTGTGGTTGGATTGACGTGTATGGATAGGGTGTATGTGGTGTCTTGGGGGTTTGTTGTGTTGGCTGTAACGGTTGGGGTTGGCGTGGTCGCGGGCGTTGCTGTTGGTTGTGTATTGTTGTTTGGCAGGGTTGATTCAGGTGTGTAGCCTGTTACCCAAACATATGCAAGTATTGAAGCCATTAATGCTATGATTATTAGAATTATAACTGAAATTGTTAATGGAACGCTTTTTTTGTGTTGGTTATTGTTCATTTATTTCTCCTCTCTTGAAGCGTATGGTATCGTTTTACTCAAGTAACGTTAAAGTCGATATTTAAAAGAACTTTAAGATACCGAAACATGAAAAAAACAAGAATATGTACATAAAAAAGCATATCCCAAAAAACAGCGGAAACCAAACAATAAACCGCTAAAACCCAGCCATAACAGACCTACCCCCTATAGGTTTCTGCAATGAGTTTCTATTTGGATCCTAATAGGTTAATATGAAAAGTAAAGCAGAGCACTAAAAAGCAGTGAACGCAAAATGCAATTTGGGCACTCGCATGGCCCACAAACAGCAGTTTCCCGCCCAAAACAGCAACTCAAAGAATTCATATAAACAATTTTGGTAAACAAAAACAGTTAACATAAAAGCGTTAAAACAAAAAAAGAAAAGAAGATGGTTTTTTGGTTGTTGTTTAAGCCAGTGATATGATGACGTTGTCAACGTACACTGACTCAACAAGGCCATTGTGAGCGTCTAAGTTGCTTTCGAAACGGAACCAGAAAGTCTGTGTTGAGCTGAACTGTGATGACGTTGATGTTGACTTGAACACGTTGCCGTCTCTAACGAAAGTTTCTGTGTAAGTATGCCATAGACCGTCATTGTTTGTTGTTCCCATTGCGTAGTAAGTGAAGTGATTGTTGTATATTGGGTTGTTATACAGGTGACCAAAGTTTGGTTCGGTTAGTGTGGAGTAACCGATTAGGAAGTCAGATGCACTGTTGGTGTTTACTAGTTTGTACTGGAATGATATTGTTACTGTGTTTGATGATGCAATGTTTAGTGAGTTGGCTGTGAATGCGCCATCGTTGGTTCCTGAGTGCCAGTTTCCATCGTCATCGTAGTAATAGTTGTTTGAATCTGACATTGCACAGTCTGTGCCGTCAACGCCTAAACCGATTCCACGGTAGAATGGTGGCTGCACATCAACTGCGAAACCGTAGAACCAGTTCTTGTCTGGGTATGTTTCAAAGCCAGTGCATTTACTGTTAATGTTGAAGTATGTTTGTGCTGTTGCAAACTCTTCGGCTGAGGCAGATATGACTGGTGTTCCTGTGCTTGAATCTTTGTAGTAGAAAGTTGCTGTGCTTGCGTCTTCGCCTATTGTTACTGTGGTGATTTGGCTGGTGGCTTGATATGTTGAGTAGAATTTGCCGCCGCTTGACTGTGAAGCTAAATCGATAACTGTTATGCCGGTTGTGATTGGTGTGCCTGACTGTGTTTGGCGTTGTACTGTGATAACGTTTGAAACTTGGTTAAGGTCTAAGTATTGCTTAACTCCGGTTGTGAATGAGAGTTTATCGGTTGATACTGCTTTGAAGTTGGCGGTTATTGTGCCGTCGCCTTGAATTGTGGCTGTTGTTTGTGCAGATGTTTCGTCTGCAATTACGATGTCGCCTATGCGGGTCCAGTCTTTGAATACGTAACCTTCGTTGGGTGTTGCTGTTATTTCAACTTGTGCGCCGTATTCGTAGCCTGAGACTGTGCCTGTTGGAGTTACGGTTCCGTAGTCTTCATTGTTAACTTCGTAAGTCACTTTGTAAGTTGTAATTGGCTCTGGAGTAATTGTTAATGTTTTAGATGCACCTTGATAACTTGGTGCAGTGGCTGTTAGGGTTTGTTCACCCTCTGTTGGGCACATATAGTAGAAGTCAAAGGTGCTTGCGCCGTAGTTGATTATTACTGCTTCAGTGATTGGTGTTGTGCATGCTGCATCTGAATAAATGGTTCCGCCTGTTGTATCTAACGTGATTGTTGTTGTGCCGATGGTGATTGGGGTGCCTACTGAGTTTTGTCTTTGTATAGTGATTTTTTCTGGAGTGTTAACCAGTATGCTTTGTGCACTTGTTACAAAGGCAAGTTTATTGATTTGTGTTGCTGAACGGATAGAAACTGATTTGGTTTCGGTGTCAGTTGCACCGTTTGAATCTGTGACTGTTAGAGTGATTGATTTTGTTCCGCTTATAGCGTAGGCATGTATTGGGTTCTGAGCGGTACTTGTTGCGCCATCGCCAAAAGTCCATGACCAAGAAGTGATTGTTCCTGAGCCGCCTGTGAATGTGCCTGAGAATGCAACATCTTCGTTAACAATTGGTGATGCAGGCGCATAGCTGAAAGCTGCAGTTAACGGAGCAGGAATCACGTTGATAGTGTGTGACACACTTGCAGTTTTAGAGTTTGAATCAATGATTTTTAATGTAACTGTTTTTTCGCCTAATGCTGTGTAAGCGTGTGTTGGGTTTCTTTCAGTGCTTGTTACGCCGTCACCAAAGTTCCATGACCACGAAGTGATTGAACCTGAACCTTGTGTTGATGCATCAGTGAATGCAACGTTTTGGTTAATTGCGACTAGGTCTTTTGGTGAAGTTGTGAATTCTGCTGTTGGAGCTATAATGTTTGGGTTAGGGTTTGTTTCTACAGTGATTGATTTTTCGGTTTTGCTGGAGTTGCCATTTTGGTCTGTTACTGTTAAGGTTATGGTTTTGGTGCCTTCGCTTGTGTAGGCGTGTGTTGGGTTGCGGGTAGTGCTTGTTGCGCCGTCACCGAAAGCCCATGACCAAGAAGTGATTACGGCTGCACCTGCGGTGGATGAGTCAGTAAATTGGACGTTTGCTGAAACTTGGGCTGTTGTTGGTGAGAATGTGAATCTTGCTTGTGGTCCAGCAAGATTGCCGCCATTGTTGCCGTTGTTTTGGTTGTTGTTATTGTTGTTTCCGTAGTCTGTGGTTTCAGCAAAAGTGCCTTCTACGGTTACAATTTTGATTTTGTCGCCTTGATGGTATTGGTGTTGTACTTCGATTTTTACTGTTTGGCCTTCAGTTATCGGGATAAGTTCACTATCATCTGTAGCTCTGCCGTCAACGTTAGTTATAAGTTTTAAAACATCGTTAACGTAAACGCTTCCATCCTGCTTAAGATGCACTGTACCCTGTCCCGTGTTTTGCACGTATAAAACAAGATTTCCAGTTAAGTCATCTTTAGTTATGCTTTGGATTGTTATGCCATTGTCTGCTGTGCCGGTTTGGTTGCCCATGTAACCCATAACCCAAGCGTACGCGACAAGCGCAGCCACTACGGCTATGGCTATCATAAGCAGCACCGAAATAACCGGTGAAATAGCTCGAACTGACCGTTTAACCCGTGTAATATTTCTCAATTTGTTTTTCTCCTTTCCCTCTCTAAACTATAGTTAACTCTAAATCGTTAAATCAACTACAGCTAAGTTTGTATTTAAAGAAATCTTAAGAAACCACAACGTATCAAAAACCACAATAAGTACAAAAACAAACACAACCATTAACCGCCCAAACAACAAAAAAACAACATACTAATGACTTGGTTTTCAACCAATAGCACCTACCCCCTTAGCAATTTGCAGTTTTGAGCCAAAAACGCAGGCAGAGCCTACCCCTATCGGAAAGACCTACCCCCTATAGGTTTCTGCATATAGTTTCTATTAGGATCCTAATAGGTTGATATGAAAAATAAAGCACTGAACCGCAAAAGAAAGCAGTGAACAGCAAAATGCAAGTCGGGCAACTAGCATGACCCATTAAACGGTTACCCCGCCAAACAAGCCACAACCAACAACCCATAAAAGCAATTTTGCCGCTTAAAAGACCTTTAAAACAAACTATTTTAGAAAATCCTTGTTATTCAAGGACTTTTTCTATTCCAATTAAATATTCTGCCAGCTTTTTACCTTTCTCGTTAAGGGATAAAACAGGCGAATATGGCGGCTTATCCTTTTTGGCAACAGAGAGCATCTTTTTTTCTTCAAGAAAACCCCGTTACATGACATACTGCTTTCTGGTCCAATCCAGTACCTTTGATTATCGCAGTTTTCCCAGAACCCCTTGAAAAACAAGCAGAAAAAACAACCCAACTCACCAATGAAGTATGGGTAACAGGCAAAAACGGCACAATCAACCAAATGATGTTCAGTTCATATTTAGGAAAAGAATAAACCAACCCATCAATAAACACCTCAACCAATACCAACCCACCCCCACAGTATTCAACATAGAACCCCTGATAGGAACCAAATAGGCTGATTTAAAAATAAAACAGCACACACCAAGGCATCCAAAAAAGTTAAAAACCATTAAAATGTCGCATAAAAATATGAAGAAAACCATACTAAAAAGAAAAAGAAGGATCGTCACAAAAAAATAATACCTAAAAATGGTAGAACTAAAAAAAGGTAGATTGTAGTTTAGCTGTATGTTACTACAACGTAAACTTGTGTACAAACTGCATAGTTTCTACTGCTACCAGACGTGTCACCACTATCTAAACGGACACCACAGCGCAATGAATCAATATTAGCCCAGTTTGTTCCCCAACTACCACCTGCAGGATTATTGAACCAAGTGTATGAATAATCCTCATACGTGTTAGTTAAAGTAACTTCCGTTCCATAGTAGTTGTTGCTACCGATCCTTAGCGCAGGCATAGCATAGCATGTAGCCGAACTTTGAGAACTAGATAGTCCTGAAGCTCTGCATACGATATGAACAGTTACACTTTGAATTGTTCCGGTAACGCTACCATGATCTGAAGTAGCGTAGGTATCAAGCGCGTAGCCTTCTGAACCGCCATAGACATAGGTTGCTTCATCAAATGTTGCTTCATCTACTTGTTCATAGTTACTAAAGGAATACCAGTAACCTCGCCATTCACCTGTTGGATATTGAGATAGCTCTGTTGACCCAGCACCATTTGGTTGTAGTGTGATTGTTTGAGTTGGATTTACTACTTCGTTGACTTCTATGTTTATTGTGCTTGTGGTTGTTGTTGTACCATCTGAAACGATTACGCTAAAGCTGTGGTCGCCATCTTGAGCTTCAGTTGGAGTCCAAGTAAACACACCTGCACTGGTAATGCTTGCACCTGATGGTTGACCTGATAAGCTGTATGTCAGAGTGTTAGCTGGTTCGTCTGCATCGGTTGCTGTTACAGTGAAAGTAATCAAAGATAATTCATCGCCTGACTCGGAAATGTCGGCAAGTGATGGTGCTTGGTTTACTTCGCTTACTGTGATTGTGATTGTTTCAGAGTCTGTGTCTATTCCGTCGCTGACGATTATTTCTACTGAAGGTGCACTTGGTCCTTGAGCTTCTGTTGGAGTCCAAGTAAACACACCTGTGCTTGCATCAATGCTTGCACCTGTTGGTGAACCTGCACCGAGGCTGAAAGTTAATGTCTGTGCTGGTGTGTTTGAGTCAGTTGCTTCTGCTGTGAATGTGAGGGTTTGTCCTTCGGCTATAACTTTGTTGCCGATTGCATTAAGTTCAGGAGCATAGTTTTCTTCTGAAACTGTTACTGTAATTTCTTCTTGGTCAGATTTTGCGGGTGAACCATTGTCAGTTACTACAACTGTGAATGTGTAAGCGTTTGGTCCTTGAGCTGCAGTTGGAGTCCAAGTGAAAACGCCTGTACTTGAATCAATACTTGCGCCTGATGGAGCATTGACAAGACTGAAAGTCAACACGTCACCAGAATCTGCATCTGAAGCTGTTGCGGTGAAAGAAAGCAATGTTTCTTCAATAACTGATTTGTCTTCGATAGCATCCAAAACAGGAGCCTGATTAAGTGGTGTTGTTGTGCCGCTACCGCTGCTTGAGGTTGTGCCTTTAACAGTCATTGTTGCGCCTTCGTAAGTAACGATTTTAATTGTTACTTTTTCGCCGACAGTGTATGGATAGTCTGTTACGATTTCTACTGTGTTACCGTCTCCTATTGGGATTTTGTCGGTTGGGTTAACGGTTGATCCGGATGGGCTTGCAGTGATTAGGCGTAGTTGATCGTTAACGTATACGCTGCTGTCTGCGACTAGGTTAACGGTTCCTTGGCCTACGTTCTGGACGTAGATTGTCAAGAAGCCGCCTTGGCTTGCGTAGCTGGGTATTTGGATTGCGTTTCCAACCTTGCTGGTTTGGAAATTCATGTAACCCATAACCCAAGCATAAGCCACCAGTGAGGCTACGACTGCTATTGCAATCATGAGCAGCACCGAAATTACTGGTGAAATTGCTCTTATTGAACGTTTAAATTTGGTTATATTTCTCATTTTTTTCTTCTCCCTTCTCCCTTGTTTTTCAGAATTTTTCCTATTTTATATTAGTTAAATTCAAAGTTACCGCTTGAGGTATTTAAAA
>JAWRIR010000144.1:0-11227 GCA_040268405.1 Thermoproteota archaeon
CCTAAGGTGCTTTCAATTTTAGCTTCAGATTGACTTGCTTTGATAAGCTTAGGTTTAGGTTTTCTTCGTAGAAAACTAAAGAATCCTTTTTTCTCTTTAGGTTCTTTAACTGGTTCAGTTTTAACCGTGATTTCAGGTACTGCCGCATAGATGCTTTCTTTGGCAGGTTGAACTGGCTCTGGTTCGGGGGCAATTTCAACCACTGGTGGCTGCTCAGCTGCATTCACCTCAACGTTCTGAGGTTCTTCTGGCATTTCAGCGGTTGGCTGTTCAGGTTCAAACACCTCAACCTTTTCCAGCTCCGGTTTCGGCTCAACAACCTCAACTTGCTCCGTAGGCTCAGCGACAACAGGTTCAGGCTCTGGCGTAATAACCTCTGCTTTAACTTCTTCAATTTTTGGCTCTTCAATAACCACTGGAGCTTCTGGCATCTCAACTTTGATTTCTTTAGGCGCTTCCTGCTTTTTTGGTTCAGCTTCTTTTTTAGGCTTGCCAAATCCAAAACGGCTTTTCTTTTTTAGTCTTTTATTTACGCTTTCAAAATAGTCGTCAGTGCTTTGGACAGGTTGCGCTGATTTTTCGTTTTCTGCTTGCGAATCTTCGTTGTTTCTGGTTTGTTCGCTCTCAGATACCATGTTCTCTCGATAAGCTTAAGAATGGTTTAGTAAAATAAGGTTTTAGGTATTACCGCTTGAAAACAGTAAAGGGCTCAGTTACTAAAGTTCCAGGGGTTTCCAAGTTTACCGGTTGGGCTAAAAACCGTAGACAAAAAAGTAAAGAAAAAGAAAAGCTTGAAAGCGCACAGGAAACAATGCAGCTAAAACTGCTAACGTTTGTTTTTACTCTTGCAGCTATGGGTTTAGGGTTATCGTTCCTTCCCTTGTTTCCTCAACCATTACCGCTGCTTATAGCGGTGTTGGTAGCTTTTGTAAGCTTTAAATCGCCAAGAGTTGGCATTCCCGTTGGAACCACGCTTATCGGGCTTGGTTTAATTTACCATTTATCAGAATTGACTTTCATTTCGTACATTGGTGAAGTGCATAACCGCGTAATTTTCACGGTTGTCTGGCTGGTACTTTTCGTCCTGCCACCCATAATTTTCCATCGCCATAAAACTGCAATTGCAATCGATTTAGGCATAATTGCTGCAATGATTCTGTTTTATGCGCCACTGTATTATTTGGCTATACCAATAATTTTGACTTCAGCAGTGTTTTTCAAGAAAAATGCTGCGACAACAATTCTGTATTATGTCTTGATTGCTTTGCCCTTGCAGGTAGTTCAATACTTCAAATATATTATGACAATTCCCCAAGAGGAATGGTGGATTGTACCTGGTTCAAGCCCGCCAGTAATTATTCCGTTAAACGACCTGTTTAGTGGGCTGCAAAGTTCAATGACCCAGTTTAGGCTTTTTGATACAGCCCAATTTATCAACGTAGTCTATTCTCAATTGTTTGTAGAGTTTCCTCATGTTTTAGGCAAAACGATGAAGGCAGCTTTTGTTCAATACATTGACTCTTTCCCAGGCATTTTCCTGTTCATAATCATTATAGCCGGCATAGTTTTGGCGTTTGTTTTCTTTGCAAAACTATTCATTCAAGAAGCCAACTTGCCCTATGGTGACCAACTGCTCGGGCCAGTAACAGCGATAGTAACCACTGCCCTGTTCTTTATTCTGCTGGATGTTTTACAGAAACCGTTAGCTTTTAGCGCCAATGTAGACGCTGGAACAATACTAATCGCAACTTGTGCCACCGCCGCGTTTACGTTGCCGTTGTCGTTGGTGGTGTCTAAACCTAAAATTACCGCGACTGGCGAAATGATTATTGCCAAAGCAAACGAGCTAAAAGCTGAACTTAAAGAATTCAAAATCAACTTGGATACAGTTAAAGAGTCTATTCCAGTAAACGTTAGTTCCCCCGAAGGAAGAATGCTAATCATCGACGACAAACTAACTGACATCCTAAACAAATCCGTGTCAGCCTTCTTTGCAGAAGAAGACTTAGACCGCATGTACACCGATTTAAGCAAAAACACAAGTCAAGAAATCAAAAACCTCTCCGTGGAACTTGACACTATTTTGGCTGAATACCAAATTTTCGTTAACGGCGAATACTCAGATTGGTACGGGAAACTAAAACAGGCTGGACTAGAAACCGGCAGCAAGCTAAACATTAGCCCTCAAAAAGAAATGACTCTGGAACAACGCATAGCGAACATACAAGGCGTTTTGATTGCAAGCAGAAACATGGCTAACGACGTAATCAACACCGCAGAACCCATCTACAACATTATTCGTACACTCTACGACCCTGACCTGCAAGAAGAATGCCAAGTTGCAGCTTTTGCAAGAGAAAAACTACACAACAAAGCGCCATTCCACGCTATAAGCGGCTTATACAGCGGTCTTATGAATTGGCGTAAACAGTACGGTCAACAAGTTGAGGCGTCAATTGTGCAGCTTAACAAGTCCTTATCGGCAATTATCGAGTTGGGCAAATCCTCTGAGAGTTTACCAATTATTTTCGGTGACAAGCTGCCTGTAATTCTTGGTGATGTTAAACGTGCCGAAGCCATCAAGAAAGCAAGTGAAAAGACACAGCCAAACGTCTTAAACATGATAACCCTCCGCGAACTGCTTGACACATTCATCGAAATCTCCAAAGACGTTCTTTCAGTCCTTTACGAAGAAATTAAAGCAAAAGAACAAACCATTGAAGACTTAACCCCCGCTGAAGACACTCTTTGGGAGAAAAACGCTACCCTACGCGAAAGAATGACAACTGCCCTGCAGGAACTCTTCAGTCCAAAAGCTGAACTTAACCAAGTCATGGAGCATCTGCCGAAATATTTAGCCTACATCGACGAAGCAGTGCAGACACTTGTAGCTTACAATGACCGCAAAGAGCTCCTGTTGAATTATCCTATGGCAGAAGCAGCAATCCTTGAGCAACTAAAAATCAAAACCAAATTGACGCCACAGGACCTGCCGTTCCAACAGAAATATGCCCAAGAATACCTGCGCCTATTCTACATGCAACGGTTCAGCCAGTACAGTTTTGACCAGCAAAACGCGTGGCTAATAAAGAAAGATTAACCCTCACTTTTTTGAGGCAACTTTATTCTTTACACACTTTTAACTCGTGTATTTCTGCTCGGTTTTTGTTTAAAATTGTCGTGTCACTAATTGAGGAAATCAAGGTTACCGGTAAACATACTGTTACTTTACCCAAAAACGGTTGCTTAAAACCAAACAATGCCGCTGCCTCATCTGTTAAGCTTACATAAAAACTGGTAATCTGCCACGTTTTCTCGTCAAGGTCTGCACTTTCTGTTTCTCCTAACAGGAAACCGTCGGAAGTGTAAACTTTTTTCCAAAAAAGCCTGCTAATTTCAACCATATTAAACACCTCAAAAATCAGTAATTAATTTTTGGTGGCGCGGTTAATTTGTTTTGTGCCGTTACAATTTGGGAACTAAATCTTCTGCGTTTTTGGCGGTTACAGAAAGAGTTATAGGAACACGTTAAGGCAGAATAGTATTGAGAACGCTGCTATGTCAACGGTTGAACCAACCTTTACGCCCACGTCTACACCTGTATCGGGCGACAACATTTTAGGTGTTTCCTTCACCCAAATTATATGGTTAATAATAATTGCTGCAGTAGCGATTGCTTTAGAACGATTCATAACAAGATACATTAACCATTTTGCAAAACGCGCAAAACTCGAACCAAACACTGCAAATAATCTAACATTAACTTTCCGAATTCTCATCTTAATTGGCACAGTATTTGCAATAACCCGTGTTGGTCAGGTGCCAGCAGAATGGCTAATATCAATCTCTGCAATTGCTGGCGCAGCTGTAGGTTTTGCTTCCCAAAAAACCATAGGCAACTTCATTGCAGGACTTTTCCTCTTGGCTGCCAGACCATTCAAAGTGGGCGATTACGTAAAAATCGGTACAGTTGAAGGCATAGCTCAAGAAATCACCCTTAACTACGCCAAGGTATTAACCGCTGGAAACAATGTGGTTTCAATAAGTAACCTACAGATGCTTGACCGTGACATAACAAACTATCTTTACGTTAGCAAAACAAAAGGCAACCTTTACTGTTACACGTTTGAAATCGGTTTTGACCATTTAGTTCCAACAGACAAAATAATGGAAATCTTCAACTCAATATTCGACAGTTACGAACGTATCCTTCCAAAAAGACCCTTCTGCGTTTTGACACGTTCAACGGCTATTGAAAGAGTTTACACGGTCTACTTTTACGTTGAGCAGGCAGGCGACATCTTCACTGTAAGACCACAAATTGCAGACAAAGTTTTCAGCTGTTGGGACGAGGAAAGAGCAAAACTGAAAAAATGATTAAAAACAAATTCTCCTTCTAATTATTGGGTGTAATAATGGAGAAAAATCGACTTGAAGCCCAAGCAAACAATTTGTTAGGTTTAATCAGTTATCAAGAAGGCTCAGTGGTAAGCCGAACAGTTATCGACAAAAAAGCTGGCACCGTCACGCTCTTTGCTTTTGCCGAAAAACAGGGGCTAAGTGAACATACCGCACCGTTTGATGCGATGGTAGTCATTCTTGAAGGAACCGCCGAAGTCAATATTGCAGGCAAAGCAATCACGCTAAAGCAGGGTGAAACAACCATAATGCCTGCTAATAAGCCGCATGCGCTCTCAGCTGTGATCCCATTCAAAATGCTTTTAATCATGATAAAAGCCTAAACTGGTTTGCCCCAAACGTCACGGTAACAGTAATCCTTGAGGGGTTTCCTGCTTGGCATATTGGGGGATTCCGCGGGGTAACCCAACGCAATCAACGCTGACGGCTCCACAGAAACCGGAATTTTAAGCACATTCCGCACAGTGTCTTTGCAGAAAGCTGGCGCACAGAACCAGCAAGCACCCAAACCAACCGCGTGAGCCGCTAAAAGCAGATTTTCAAGTCCCGCCCCCAAACTCTCTACAGCTAAATCCCGCTCAAATTGCTGTTTTTCCATATCAGGGAACGTGCGGAGCCCCTCCATGGTTAAGCAGGCAAGAATCAGCACTGGCGCATTTGCCAAACGGTCTCTTCTTTCAATGACTTTTTCTTTTTCAATTGTTGCTCCGTCTTTTTTTAGGTCAGCCGCCCACGCTTCCGCCATTTGCTCGGCTAATTCCCTCTTAACCTTGTCGTCCCTCAAAATGATGAATCTCCACGGCTGCGAATTGTGGGCTGATGGCGCGTACGATGCAGCTTCCAATACTTCCATAACAAGCGTGTCTGGGACGGGTTGGCTGGTGTATTTGCGGATGCTCCGCCGTTGCTTGAGGGCGTCTTTGATTGACATAAAAGAAAGAAGTGTTGGTTTGGGTTTTTATTTCTTACAAGTTGGGGTTGTTGGGTTCAAGAATCACTTTTAATGATTCGCCTGCTGTTGCCATTAGTCGGAAGCCTTCTTGCGCTTCACGCAGGGGCAGCCTGTGCGTTATCATGTCTTTAACGTTGAGTTTTTTGGTTGCAAGAACCGCTAAGGCTTCTTCAAGGTCGTCTGGTGCTGCGCCGTAGCTGGTGCGAATGGTGATTTCGTTTCTCCAGAACTGGTTAATCGGCAAAGGAATCTTTACTGTTGGGTCAGGAACTGCAAAGAACAGGATTGTGCCGCCTTTCTCAACGCAGTCAACTGATGATGTTACTGCTGAGGTTGCTCCAGTGCAAACGATTACTTGGTCAGCTAAACGCCCTTCATTTAAGGATTTTATTTTCTGTGGCAGGTTGTCTCTTGCGTCAAGAGCGAAGTCTGCGCCGAATTGTACTGCAAGCTTCATTCGGTACTCGTTGATGTCTGCAACGATGACTTTTTTTGCGCCTTTATACTTCGCAAGTTGCGCGTGAAGGATGCCTGAGATTCCGCTGCCGATAATCAGTACAACCTCATCTTTTTGGATGTTAGCTAACCGTTGCCCACGGGCGACGCACGCTAATGGTTCAATGAATGTTCCTTCTTCAAAACTCATATCATCTGGCAGTTTGTAGACGCCGAATTTAACGTTGATTTTTGGAACTTTAATGTACTGTGAGAAGCCGCCTGGGAAATAGTTGGTATTGTGCAGTGTTTCGCAGGCTGTGTGGTGTCCTTTTTGGCAGTGAACGCATGTGTTGCATGGTACATGATGGGAGACAAAGACGCGGTCGCCAACTTTTACGTTGGAAACTTTTTTGCCCACTTGCTCAATCACGCCTGTGGCTTCATGTCCCAACACACGTGGCGCCTTAGGGAGACGGTACCATTCAAGAACATCGCTTCCACAGATACCGCTTGCCATAACTTTCAGCAACACTTCTTCTTCGCCGATTTCAGGCATAGGAAACTCTTCAACGCGGACATCTTTGTTATTGTAATAAACAGCAACAAGCATAGTTTTCACCAAAAACTTGGGGTGGTTAAGCTTTTCCAGCTATAACCTGATTGTAAAGGTCTTCTGCTTCTTTTGCAGTGTAGCCTTCATGGATTATTGCGCGGATAGCTTTGATTGAAGCAACTGGGTGCTCGGTTTGCCAAATGTTTCTGCCCAAGTTAACGCCGATAGCGCCTTTTTGTATGCCGTCATACACGAAGTCGAAGACTTCTCTTTGAGTTTCAGTTTTTGGTCCACCAGCAATCACGATAGGTACTGGGCAGCCGTCAACAACTTTTTCGAAATGCTCCTTGCAATAGTAGGTTTTTACTACGCGGGCGCCGATTTCGGCTGCGATGCGTGCGGATAGGGCAAGGTATCTTGCTTCTCGTTTTTCGAGTTCTTTGCCTACTGCGCAAACTGCCATAACTGGGATGCCGTAGTCTTCGCAGTCATCAACCAGTTTGGACAGGTTGGTTAAGCTTTTGTTTTCGTATTTTGAGCCAACGAACACTGACATGGAAACTGCGCTGGCGTTTAGCCTGATGATTTCTTGGATGCCTGTTACGAGGCTTTCGTTTGCAAGGTCTTCGCCTACAACTGAAACTGCACCTGAAACTCTCATGATGTAGGGTTTCTCGATTGCTGGGTCAATACAGTTGCGTAAAACGCCGCGTGTAAGCATTAGGGCGTCGGCGTATTGGTAAATTGGTTTTATTGTTTCTGCGGGTTTTTCAAGGCAGTGAGTTGGGCCTTGGAAGTATCCGTGGTCAATTGGTAAAAAGAGGGCTTTTCCGTCTTTTTGGATGAGCTTGTTTAATCGGTTTTGCATACCCCATTCCATAATGATTTCTCCGTCTGACTGCTTTCTTGTTTTAACTGAATAATAAGTTTAGTGATAACCCAAGCAGGGCTAAAGATGAAAAAACATGATTTGAAGAGGGAGAAGAATTTTTAAAAATGGGTTAATTGGTTTTTTTAGGTGCCTTTTCTTTTGTTTCTAACTCTTTTATGCGTGTTTCAATGAATTCAACTACGCCTTCTTCACTGTTTGTTTTTTCTTCTTTCTGTTTCTGCAGTTGATCTTTAATTGTGTTGAGAATTTTTTCTACATCGAAAGGTTTCATTACGTAAGCGTTTGCTCCATTGTTAACTGCGCTGATGGCGTTTTGCAGAGTTGGGTAACCTGTAACGATGATTTTGCGCATTTTAGGCTTGGTTGAACGTAGTTTTGGTAACAATTCGATTCCTTCCATGTCTGGTAAGCGAACATCAACTAAAGCTATGTTGAAAAAGGCGTTTTCGCTTTTTTCGATGCCTCTTGTTGCAGTGTCGGCGCATTCAACGTTGTAGCCCTCATCGGTTAAGATAGTTTCAAGAACACGGCGTATGTTTTCATCATCATCGATGATGAGGATTCTTGCGTTTTCAGTCATTTCTCCTTTTCACCTCCAAACTTAACCACGTTACTAATTGATAGTGTACGTTTACACTACAATTCTTCATTATTACCTAACCATCAACGCCTTTTGATAAAGCCTTTATGAACCACTAATCTGAATTACCAAACACTTAATTACGCCTGTTCAGTGTAGGCACGTTTCACTTCTTCTACATAATCAACGAAGCAAACGTTGTTGTTTTCTATGGAGATTGAAACGCCAACTTTTAAGTGTAAATTTTTCATAATTAAAATTTCAAGAAACCGTGCACCTGAACCAAAAATCTGCTCCATTGCTTCTTGAAACTTTTTTAGTTTGTTTGGAATTTGCATCCTTTTCAGGTTGAATCTTTCTTCGAGATGGAAATAAATTGATTTTTTTACTGATTCACCCAAACTAAAAAATGCGTTGTCGATGGCTGATAGCAGTAGTTCGTCAAATTCTTTGGTTTTTTTGTTGCTTGTTCCTCGAGTGCTTGGCATTGCATTTACTATATTATTTTATTCGCTTTTAAAGGTAATTCCTTGGTTCAACCTTCAGGTTACCCCTGCCGCCTTAAATTTCAGTTCCCAAGGCGACAATCATCAGCATCAACCCGCCTTTTCTTATGCAAAGCCTCACTCATCAAGCTCAACTCCTTAACATAATCCATCAAAGCCAACCGCACCGCTTCACTCTCACTAGTACCCAGTCGAGTAGCTAACTCAACAAGAATCTCACGCTGCTCACGGCTTAACACCACTTTAACCACAACTTTCCTAGCCATACACTTCACACTTTTTCTCCACTCAACCCACAGGAAGGTCCCACGTTGGTCTCTTCACAGGCAAACAGGTTGTACAATTCGACTTTTTGGTTTCAACCTATATTAGTGAAGTATCAGACGTGTGAGGTCAAATAGAAAATGCCATGGGAAACCACAGAAAAAAACATTCAAAGCGGGCACAGGCCCCTTGAAGACTTCCAACAAGACACCCTAAAAACAGTTACAATTGACGAGGAAGCTGGAATCCAAGCCGTAATGGGCAAACCCAAAGGCCAAGACGCCATGGAAATCCAAAGCCACCTTTTCCAAATAGACAAGGGATGGACCCTCCAGAAGGCCCAAGAATGGTTCAAAAAACAAAACTTGGCAAAAGAACACGTTTACGCCCTTCTTCCATTCGTTGTAGCAGAAAAACTAACTGATAAACCCCTAAAAATACGGGGCTTAGCAATGACTACTGGCATAAGCCGAAACTTTAACATTTACACACCCGCAGAACTGCAAGCTTTCGCCGGGAAATTGGTTGATGCCCCTGTTTACATGGAACATGTCAATGCTACTAATGCTGTTGGCAAAGTAACCAAAACCGAATGGGATGGTCATAACCTGCTGTATGAAGCAGAAATTTATGATGAAGACACCGCCTCCAAAATCCGCAAAGGATTAATCAGGCACGTTAGTGTGGGCGCGGACTATGAGTCAGTGGATTTAGTTAACGGCAAAGTGCCACATGGTCTCTTTAATGCGGAAATGAGTCTTGTCGCCGTTCCAGGAATTGCTGAAACGAACATCCAAATTATTGAAAAATTAGGCGTCAAAGAGCAAAGTTTTGAGCCTTCAGTTGCTGGCGAGTTTCTGCTTGGGTTCTATCAGGATGCTAAAGTATTCATTCCTGAGCTATTCAGCACGGTTTGGCTGGACAGAGAAAACGGCGTTTTAGCAGTAATGGGAACACCCAGTCAGCAGCCGACAAGTCAACGGGCAATGGCAATTTTCTTCTCAAAACAAAAAATGTGGGACCCAGCCAAGGCCAAAGATTGGCTTTCGCTTCACCCAGACTACATGGCACCCGCCGCTGAACCCGCCCAAGCAGGCGGCAAACTCGCATATGAGGGTCTAATCAAAAAGCCACAAGAAAAAACCATACCAATTAGTCAAGCTGTGAAACTTATCGAGCAAGTTCTGCCTAATTATTTGGTTCAACGCAGTTGGAGCCTTGGACCACAACGGATGTGCCAGGAACTTCGGCGGACAATTTTGAAGCTTCGCAGCTTGCAGGACAGTCACGAAATGACCGCGAGTAGCTAAGGATGAACTTGGTGAAAACGAAAAAACAAGGAATGAAAAACTATGACTGATTTAACCGCTAAAAGCTGGATGGCAATAGGCGAAACAGACGACCCCAACGCCATAATCGAATCATACGAAGCTGCAGCATCCATCGTCAAAGGCGACCCAGTCTACTTAAGCGCAGACCACAAAGTCTCCTCAGCAGCAGCCGCCCAAAACTGCATCGGAATCGCAGTAAAAGGCGCCGCCCAAGGAGAACAATGTCCCGTGCTGATTAGTGGACGTGTTAAGGTTAAAGCCGGCGGAGCAATCGTTCGAGGCAGAGCAGTTTACGGTGCAGACAGCTCAAAACGGGTCTTAGAAATGACTGACCAAGCCGTAAACGAATCTGGTTCAGCAAGCTACACAGTTTACTATAACCGCAGACTCGGAACAGCTCTTGAAACCACCGCAGCAGCCAACGATTTGCTGTTCATTCAAATCTAAGGTGACAAGCATGAAACCTAGACTTTTTGAATCTTTACTCAACAAGGACAGCGAATTCAAGGAACACGTTGAAACCCTTAAACACAAAATGAACGTGCACCCTTTTCTGAAACGTTACTGCGAAGTCGGCGTAAAAGAAGGTCTTTTCAGCGACACCATTTCCGCTTTAGGTCGTATGCATGACACCCTTGTGCAAGCTGCTTACCCCGAAATGATTGGCAGAGGAATCATCACTGTCATGCCTACCAACGAAGCCATTGAACGTTTCCCGCTAGATGAAAAAGCAACCGCATACCGTTACGCTGAAGGCGCAGCCACACGCCTAAGCTCAACCAAAAACACCACTGTCGACGTTTACACGAACATTCTTGCAGAAGCTTCCGAAGAGTGGACACGGGAGTTTCTTGAAGACGCCACCTGGAACGTAATGGACCAAATGGTCGAAAAAGTAGGCAGAGCACTTGGAGAAGAAGAAACCAACCGAATCATCTCACTTTACGGCGCCATTGCAGATGAAGACTTAGCAAGCGGAGCCGCAATAAGCCAATCCAGTGCCGCCATGAACTGGGCTGCAGTCGTCAAACTGCACAATGCTGTCCGTTCAGAAAACTGGAAACCAACAGTTTTAGCAGTAAACGAAACTCAACTACACCAGTTACTGAACGATGACAAGTTCATTCACGCCCAATACTTGCCGTCAGGACAAACCGACCTTGACCAAGCAACCGTTGCAAGCGTGCTGGGCATGAAAGTTCAAGCAAGTTCACTTGTTCCAAACGGTACCGCCTACGCTATCGACACCCGAGTCGCCTCCGTTATGCTGCTAAGGCGTGACGTAACCGTGG
>JAWRIR010000145.1:0-3191 GCA_040268405.1 Thermoproteota archaeon
GGGCAGCCTAATTCCGTTCTATCAAGCCTTGCGACGCATTAACCCGTCACCATACATGTACTATTACAAAGCGGGCGAAAGACAAATTGTTGGCTCAAGCCCAGAAATGCTCGTCCGCGTCGACAACCGCATGGTAGAAACATTCCCAATTGCGGGAACCACCCAAATAGCACAAGACGAAACAGAAAACAGCCGCTTAGCCCACGAACTACTATCTGACCCCAAAGAACGCGCCGAACACGTCATGCTTGTTGACCTTGCACGAAACGACGTGGGAAGAATCTCCAAGTACGGAAGCGTGCGTGTGCCTGAATTCATGAAGGTGCACCAGTACAGTCACGTACAGCACATTGTTTCCCAAGTAGTCGGCGAACTCAAAGATGAACTTCAGAGCTTTGATGCGTTGCGTTCTGTTTTTCCAGCTGGCACTGTTTCAGGGGCGCCAAAGGTTCGGGCAATGGAAATCATTGACGAGTTAGAACCTTCACAACGTGGACCTTACGCGGGTGCAGTGGGTTACTTCTCATACAATGGTAACGCAGACTTCGCCATCACAATCCGTACACTGTTCGCTAACAAGGATAAAGCGTACATTCAGGCGGGGGCGGGCATTGTTGCTGATTCTGTTCCTGAACGTGAGTGGTTCGAAACGGAAAACAAAGCCAAAGCCCTAATGAAAGCACTCGAAAACTTGGGAGGCAACTAACATGAAGGTCTTAGTCATTGACAATTACGATTCATTCGTCTACAACCTCGTACAATACATAGGTGAACTCGGAGCAGAAACAGTAGTTTTCCGAAACGACCAAACAACTCTTGAAGAACTGGCAAAACTAAAACCAGACCGCATCGTAATCTCGCCAGGCCCCGGCAACCCTGAAGACGAAAAATTCTTCGGCGTCTGCAAAGCAATCCTGCAAACCATGAGCCACAACATCCCCACCTTAGGCGTCTGCCTTGGACACCAAGGAATAATCTACACTTACGGCGGAAAAGTGGTTCACGCCAAAAAGCTCATGCACGGCAAAACCTGCACCATCAAACACGACGGCAAAGCACTCTTCACAGGCGTAAGCAACCCCTTCACAGCTACCCGTTACCATTCACTTGCAGGCGAACGCGACTCCATCCCTTCATGCCTCGAAATCACTGCTGAAGCCATCGATGACGGAGAAATCATGGGCATACGCCACGTCAAATACCCCATTTACGGCGTCCAATTCCATCCAGAATCAATCCTGTGCCAAGACGGCAAAACAATCATGCGCAACTTCATCGAAGGCAAAAACCTATGATACGCGACTGCATCCAAAAACTAATCGAAGGCACAGACCTTACGCTTGAAGAAGCCACACAAGTCATGCAAGAAGTCATGACGGGCGAAGCAACGAACGCTCAAACAGGCGCGTTTTTGACGGCACTTCGAATCAAAGGCGCATCAGTTGAGGAAATAATCGCTTTTGCCAGCGTAATGAAGAAACAATGCAAACAAATTACGCCTAAAGTGCAGGGCAGGCTTGTTGACACTTGCGGTACAGGCGGAGACAAAATCAAAACATTCAACGTGAGCACCGCGTCAGCGTTTGTGATTGCAGGCGCAGGCATCCCAGTAGCTAAACATGGAAACCGCGCGGTTACCAGCAAAAGCGGCAGCGCAGACGTACTAGAAAAGCTGGGGCTAAACCTAACAATGACCCCTGAAACGGTTCAGGCGGCGATTGAAAAAGTGGGTGTGGGCTTCATGTTTGCGCAAGCGTTTCATCCAGCAATGAAGTTTGCTGCTCAACCACGCAAAGAAATAGGAATACGCACCGTCTTCAACATTTTGGGACCATTAACTAACCCGGCAAGCGCCAAAGGGCAACTTCTTGGTGTTTACGACGCAAAACTCACTGTTTCATTAGCCAATGCACTTAACAAGTTAGGCTGCGAGGAAGCGATGATTGTTCACGGCTTGGACGGGCTCGATGAAATTTCAACTTTAGGCAAAACAAAGATTGTACATCTAAAACAGGGCACAATCCGCGAGCTCGAAGTTACCCCAAAATTTTTCGGTGTAAAACAGGCAGAAGCTGCTAACTTGAAAGTTTGCAGTGCTGAAGAAAGCGCAGAAACCATTTACCAGATACTTTCAGGCAAAAACCTAAGTGCACCCAAAGCTGAAATGGTTTTAGTGAACAGTGCAGCGGGAATTATTGTGGGTGGTAAAGCAAACGATTTCAAAGAGGCCATGCAAATCGCCAAGGAATCCGTCTTGAGCGGTGCAGCTTATGGCAAACTAAAAGAGTTAATCAGTGTTTCTTGTGGTAGTTTGCAGACTCTTGAGGAGATGGAAAAACGTGAGTGACTTCTTTGATACTTTAGGGTTTGATGCACAAGTAACCATTGATAGTGGATATTATGACTTGTTTAATCCTACGCCAAGCCTGCATTTGAGCCTCAAAAAAGCCATTCTTGAATGCAACAGAAACCCGATAATCACGGAAATCAAGCCAGCTTCACCAAGCCTTGGAACCATCCGAGAACACTTTGAACCAATTGAAATCGCCAAAGCCATGGAGAATGGTGGAGCAACAGCAATCTCGGTTTTAACTGAACCAAGACACTTCAAGGGGTCAACAGACACTCTTGCAGCTGTCCGCAGGGCAGTAAAGCTTCCAATTTTAATGAAAGACATAATCTTAAGTCACGTACAAATCAATGCTGCAACTTACATTGGAGCAGACGCGGTACTGCTCATTAAGGCACTTTATGACAGAGGATACGGTCAAACCGACCTTGACAACATGATATCGCTCATACATAACAAAGGGTTGGAGGTTCTGCTTGAAGTGCACACAGAAGAAGAATTCAAAGAAGCAAAAAAAACAAACGCAGACATCATCGGCATAAACAACCGAAACCTTGCAGACCTAAAAATCGATTTAAACATCACCAAAAAAATTCTTTCCAAGAACAGCTTTGAAGATTTAGTTGTTGTGAGCGAGAGCGGAATCAAAACGCCAGAAGACCTACGCTTTCTAAGTGAAGCAGGCGCTTCTGCTTTCCTTATCGGCTCAAGCATAATGTTAACAGAAAATGTTGAAGAAAAAGTTAGGGAGTTTGTAAACGCATGAAAATAAGCAATTACCCAGTAGACGGGAAATATGGAAAATTCGGCGGCAGATACGTTCCAGAAATCCTAATGGAAG
>JAWRIR010000146.1:0-13544 GCA_040268405.1 Thermoproteota archaeon
ACCATCAGGCGACCTCCAAAAGGATTATGAGGTTCGTGTTAAAGCCTTGCTGGATGTTCTGCCAAAGCATGACTGCTTCTACATTCACCTAAAAGGACCCGATGAACCCGGACATGATGGCAACTGCCAACTAAAAACGGATATAATCAGTGCGGTTGATAAGTACTTCTTTGGTCCGCTGCTAAAACAGATTTCACTTAAAGACAATCTTATTTGCATAACATCGGACCATGCTACACCATGTGACCTGAAGGTTCACAGTGACACTCCAGTGCCGCTATTGATTTCAGGGGATAGTTTAGGCAACGGAAGTTCCGTAAAGTTTGGCGAGGCTGAATGTACTAAAGGAAGTTTAGGCTGTCTTGACCACGCCTACTATTTGATGCCTAAACTAATGGAAATGTGCAAAAAATAAAGTCCCTCTTTAGGGCATTTTTTCTTTTTTAATGTTTAAATTTTAACGTGCCCTATTTTTCTTGGTAGTTTATGCCGCTTTTTTCGTTACTGCTACTCTGCACAGGGTTGATTATCGTGATTTTCACAGCAGACATCGCAATTAAGCGGCTGCTCAACCTATCAAGGCATTTTCGGCTTTCAGAATTCACAACAAGCTTCATCATCGCAGGCATTATCGCGGTGCTTCCGGAACTTTCCATCGGCATCATTGCAGCCCTTAACGGGTCATCCTCACTGGGTTTTGGGGTGATATTAGGCGCAAACGTTGCAGACCTTACTTTGGTGTTGGGACTGGTTTTGGTTCTTTCTAAACATTTGAGCCTTGACAAGTCAACGGTTAAGCATATTCGCGTTTCAATTTTAGCCTTGGTGCTGCCTGTCGTGCTGTTTTTTGACGGAGAAATCGGTAGGGTAGATGGCGCCATCTTAGTGGGCGTTTTTTTGGCTTACATCTTTTACGTGCTAAAAACTAAATCACCTGAAGAAGCCTCCAAAATGAAAAGCGGTAAACTCAAATTCGCCGTTGACTTCGCAGTCCTCATGGTGGCTTTGGTCCTGCTTTTTGTTGGCGGAAATATAATTACCAACAGTTCCCAAGAGCTAAGCATCATGTTGGGACTGCCCCTGTTCGTGATTGGACTAGTCGTCGCCGTCGGAACTTGTTTGCCTGAAATGGCTTTTGCCGTACGTTCCTCAAGGATTAAACATGCTCATTTAGGGTTAGGCAACATTTTCGGAAACGTCCTCGCAGACTCAATGCTAACCATCGGCGTCATAGCACTTATCCAACCAATCCACCCTGTAATACCTACTATTGCGTTGGCTACTGGACTTTTCATGGTGTTTTCTGGCGGGCTGGTGGTTTTGTTGTCACGTAAATATGAGTTAACCCGCAATCACGGTTTGGTACTTACCGCTTGTTATGTGGGTTTTATCTTTTTGCAGTATGCGTTAGACGAATCTGCTGTTTTGCTGCTTACCCTGTGATTTTAGTTTTTGCCTATAGCTTAAAAAGGCAAACGCTTGTAAGTAGCCTTAGGGAAAGAAATGAGATTACGCCTAAAATCTTCAGTCTTGTTAACATTTTTAATTCTAAGTTTATTCGCCGCAGTAATTGTGCCATCCGCTAAAGCCACGGATTTACCTACAAGGATAGACGCAAACACTACATGGACCAAAACAGGCAGCCCATACACATTAACAGCAAACCTGCTAATAGCAAAAGGCGTAACCTTAACCATTGAACCCGGAGTCACCGTCAACCTGAACAATTACTCTATTTACGTTAACGGAACACTTAGGGCAATAGGTTCAAGCCAAGACAAAATCCACTTCAACACTGGAATAATCACCTTCACCAAATCAGCCGAAAACTGGAACGAAAACGCAGGCACCGGCAGCATAATACAAAACGCCAAACTTACAACAGGAGTATACCTTGCTTCAAGCCAAAAAATTGACAATTGCGAGCTTACATCGGCAACCGCATGCAGTTCGTCGATTGTTTCAAACTGCAAAATTAACGACGGACTAACAGTTGCCGATACTCCAACAATCAGCCACAACACTATTGTTGGAGACATACAGGTTTCATCTGGCTCCTCAGCGATAATAACGGGCAACCAAATTTCCGGCGACATTTTTGTTCCTTACATGGCACGGCACACCAAAATAACGTATAACACCATAAATGGGGGGATATATGCTAACGCCCAAGTTGACAATACAGAAATTTCTTACAACACAATCTTTGGCGACGTCCAAGTTTCAGGAAACACTTCAACCATTTCATCCAACACCATTTCTGGAGGAATAACTGCATCAGCAGCAGACATTACTATTCACAATAACACAATCAAAGACTGCTCCATCGGCATAGGTTTTGCTGCTTCTTCATATGCAACAAGCATCAAAGCTTCAATCACAAATAACAAAATAACCGCAAGCAACAAGGGCATCGATGTACCCGCATCGTTTATCGACCTATTTTATGTAATGCACACAACCGCCAGCATTTCTGGAAACACTATTTCTAACTGTGCAGACACAGCCATCTTCGTTGGTGGCGCAAATCACGCTGCAGACGAAAGTCCACTATACAATGCAGTTACAATCGAAGATAACCTGCTTTACAACAATAACTACGCGATTAACGCTGCAGGACCTTACAAAATTGAAGGCAACACAATCATCAATAACCAAGTCGGGATAAACGGCGGAAACCCAATACGCGACAACATCATGGCTAACAATAAAGTTGGGATTCAAAACGGCGTTCTTGTTGAAAATAACCTAATTATCAAAAACGCAGTCGGACTTTCTGGTTGCACTACAATCATCGCTAACACCATAACCCAAAACACTCAAGCAATCACAGGCAAATTCACAACAGCAAATAACAACAATATCGACGGCAATCAGAAAAACGTCAACTATACAGGAACCAGCGACGCAGACGCCTCCGGCAACTGGTGGGGCACAACCGACACCGCCGCCATAAACCAAACCATCATTGACTACAAAAACGACTTCTTACTTGGCAGAGTAAACTTTTTGCCCATCCTGACCGCAACCAATCCTTCAGCCCCGTCAGCAGACACACCAATCCCAGACGTGCCCCAAACAACACCCACACCAACCCCAACGACTCAACCAACAGCAATGACAACAGACCCTCAACCAACACCAACAGTGCCAGAATTCGGCAACCTTTCAGTTCTAATTATACTAAGCACAGTTGCTTTGTTGCTAAGCGTTAATGTTCACAGAAAAAGACAATAACTTTTTCCTTTTTTTCTTAAACTACTGCCAATTTCCTTTTTTTACTTTTTTGAAGTGTTTTGCAATAGATTAAAAAACAACCCGTTGCCTAGTGGCTCTTGTGACGAGTATGAGGTTACAAGTTAAACCAATAATTTTGCTAACCATTTTGGTTTTAGGGCTTGTTTGTGTGAGCGTATTACCTTCTGCTAAGGTACAGGCCACTGATGTTTCTTGGATTATTAACACAGATACGACTTGGACTAAAACGGACAGCCCCTATACGCTTATTGGAAACTTATTTGTAGATAATGGCGTAACCTTAACTATCCAACCCGGAGTCGTTGTTAACATAAACGGTTACTTGTTTAGAGTAAATGGCACTCTTCATGCAGTTGGAAACAGTGCTGAGCCGATAACGTTTAACGATGGTACTATAGAGTTCCGCTCACCCGATTATGGTGGGGAATTTGGTTATGCTAACTTTAAAAACGGTACAGTATCTAGCTGGATTACACTGAAGGTAACCAACTGTACCTTTAATGGAAGCTTAGCTACAGCAGGAAATTCTGAAGTCACGGGCAACAAGATTGATTATTATCTGACCGTTGGCGGGTCGGCCACAGTTAAAAATAACGTAATAAAAAATGGACTATCCACTTATGGTTCATGTAGTATACAAAATAACGATATAGCTGGTCCAGTTTTACTCTACGGAACAACCACTTTTTCAGGCAACACTATAACAGGCAACATAACTCTAAACAATGAAGTCAAGGCAACAAACAACAACATAAACGCCGACATGATTTTAAGAGACACCACCGAAATTTCCCATAACTCAATAGTTGGCAACATATCCGTTGAATACAGCATAGATACTCAAAAACAACCTCAACCCTTGATAGCTTTTAACACGCTTGAAAAAGGAATTACAGTTCATTCAGGCTCCCCAAAAATCCTAAACAACACTATAAATGCAGTCAAGATTGGAATAGACCTATCCGCCTCAGGTTACGCCTACATCAATGCTACTATCCAAAATAATCAGATAAACGGTGGAGAAATCGGAATAGACATAAAAGGTTCAGGAAACGCCGGCATGCTGATGCCCACCTGGTCAGCTAAAGCGCTGATTGCAGGCAACACAATCAAGGGCTGTTCAAATGCAGGCATCAAAATTGCAGGTCCAGATATGTGTGCAAACGGTGAAGCCCCATACAACTATGCAATAATCCAAAACAATTACATCGCAAACTGCTATTACGGAATAGACAACGATGCCCTTGCAGATACTGAAGGGAACATTATTGTTAACAACATTTACGGGATTAACGGAGGAGGTCTTGCTACCAGCCGAAATAACATCGTTGCTGGCAACACTTATGGCGTTTTCTCATGTTCAGCAATAGAAAATAATCTTATTATCAATAATCAGCGGGGAATTACAGAGGGAAATAGAATTAGTAACAGTACAATAACAAAAAACAAAGTCGGAATAGAAAATTTCGGCAACTCGGAAATTCATTTCAACAACATATTTGACAATCAACTAAACTATAACGTCACTTTTAACTATAACACAAACGCCACCTTTAACTGGTGGGGAACGACTGACGCCGCTCTGATACAGCAGAAAATTTATGATTACAACGACGATTTCCTGCTGGGCAAAGTGAACATTGAACCATTTCTGACGGGACTGAATCCTTCCGCGCCATCCCCAGACACCCCAATACCTGACGCCCCACCACAAACTACCGCTAATCCTACACAATCACCAACTGCCACACCTTCAGACCAGCAGCCTACACCAACAGCCCCCGAATTAGACAACGCTCTTCTGCTCATTTCAGTAATGGCTGTTACAGCTTTAGCATTAATAACATCTGTTAAAACAAAGAAAACAAAAATAACAAATCAATAATTTTCTTTTTTAAAATAAGAAATTGTTGGGAAAAAGCTGTTTAGGCTTTTCCTGAGCTGCCGAATAGGCGCATTTTGCCTTTGGCAACTTCTTTCATTGCGTCCTTAGCGGGGCCAAGAATCTTGCGTGGGTCAAACTCTTTTGTTGAGTTAGTTAAGACTTCACGGACTGATGCTGTGAATGCTAAGCGTAGGTCGGTGTCGATGTTGATTTTTGCGATGCCCAATTTGATGGCTGCTTGCAGTTGGTCTTCTGCGACTCCTTTTGCGCCTTCAAGTGTTGCACCGTACTTGGTTGCTTTTTCAACGATCCATTGTGGAACGCTGGATGCACCGTGCAGAACCAGTGGAACGCTGACTTTTTCGTTGATGATTTTTAGGCGTTCAAGGTCAAGTTTTGCTGCGCTTTTGAATTTGTAGGCTCCGTGTGAAGTGCCGATGGCTATTGCCAGCGTGTCGACGCCTGTTTTTTCTACGAATTCGACCGCGTTGTTTGGGTCTGTTAGGATTGCATCTTTTTCTTCTACGCTTCTTTCTTCTACGCCTGCGAGTTTGCCAAGTTCAGCTTCTACGGAAGCGCCTTTGGCGTGGGCGTAGTCGACGACTCGTTTGGTTACTGCAATGTTTTCTTCGTATTTGAGGAATGACCCGTCAATCATGACTGAGGTGAAGCCTGCGTCGACGCATTTGATTGCGGTTTCGTAGTCTTCTCCGTGGTCAAGGTGCATTGTTAAAGGTACAGAGGCTTCTTTGCCAGCGTTCTTTACGAGGCTGGTGATGTAGCCCATGCCGGCGTATTTGATGACGCTGGGGGTGATTTGAAGTATCGCTGGAGATTTTTCCTCCATTGCTGCTTCAACGATAGCTTTAACACTTTCAAGGTTTTGGACGTTAAATGCGCCGATGGCGTATCCGCCTTTTCTTGCGGCAACCATCAATTCTTTGTTTGTTACAAGCATTTTTACAATTTCACGCTCCAATATTCACGTATAACATGAGGCGACCGATAATACGATTGGTCTTACTATTTAATTTTATCTAAAACAACAAACTTATTCTTTACGGGACAACAAAACTTACAAGCCTAAACCGCCAAATAAATTTGAGGAATAAATTTTGACTTGTTACTTTCGTCACTTAAACATGGTTTTTGCTGATGCAGAAATAAGTGTTACCCCAGAAAACCGCAAAGAACTTGACCAAGTCATCCACCAACTGGTCGGCGTAGAATACAAGGATTGCTCGAAAACTTGGCGGCAAGTAAAACAACGATTAGCCGACGACCACGAAGGCTTCGTAGCGGAACTTAGAAATGCTTGGCAAAACCGCACACAACCGCAACTTTAAGGGTCTAAGGTGTCCACGAGACTGTTTAGGCGAATGAAAAGGTCTACAAATTCGCGTCCTTTTTCTGTTATCAGGTACCTGTTGCTTTTTTTAGATAATAGTTTCTGGGTTGTTAATACGCTCATGTGTCGTTTTAGTTGGGCGTAGTTTAGGTTTGTGTTGTACATGATGCTTGTTTTTGTTTTTGGTTGTTCGCAGAAAAGTAGTATTTCTGCTGTGATGTCTAAGCGTCCTCTGCGTGTGCCTTTGGTGGCGTGCAGGTCTTTGTCGTGTCTTAAAAGGGCAGTCTGGAAACGTTGAGTGTTGATTCGCGGGTTTAAATTGTTGGTCAACTGGGTGCATCTCGTTTGTCGAGTTTCCAGTTAGGATTGCAAGCACATAAACCAATGTGACTGTGCAGGGTCAATAACAAGACAGGGTAGCCGTTGATTGTAACATTTAAAAGATAATCCCTTATTCAATGACCTGTTGATTGACCTATGCCTAAACGATTAGTACTATACTCTGACGGTGGCGCGAGAGGTAACCCGGGGCCAGCCGCTGCAGCTTACGTGGTTTTGGAAAACGCTGAAGTAGTACAGGCGGATTCGCGTTTCTTGGGTGTGCGTACCAATAATCAAGCTGAATATGAAGCGTTAACGATGGGTTTAGAATATGCGTTAAACGTTGGCGCTGAAGAAGTAATCTGCTACCTCGACAGCGAACTTGTCGGTCGCCAAATGAAGGGCGAGTACAGCGTAAAAAACCTGGAACTACGCAGGCTCTACCTTAAAGCGCATGCTTTGCGGGTGAAATTTAAAAAAGCCGAATTCTACAACGTTGCAAGAACAAACGCTTTCATCCAGAAAGCCGACGCGCTCGTGAATAAAACTTTAGACGAACAGTAAAAGGTTTACTCGTAGAATCTTGGACGTGCACGTTTAGCGTATTCTTCAATTTCTTTGGCGCGTTCTTCCTCTGCTTTTTCTTTCTCTTCCGCTTCACGTTCTGCTGGTTGCGAAACGGTTTTTTCGAAGTCGGCGTCCATGTTCTTGTAGGAGCCTTCAAGTGCGGTTATGTAAATTTTGAAGTCATCCATCGCGGATTCGGCTTGGCGATGTGAAGTGTGAACCTGCTGGGAAATCAGAATAATCAAATCCAGCATGCTCCTCAGCGTCTGTTTGTCTTCTTCAGGCGCGCTGTCATAGTACCGTTGGAAAACGCCCATTAAATCCATAAACATGTCGTCTACCTCTTTAGTGGATTGCTTGTAAATGTTCTCCGACGTCAACGATTTAGTTTTGAGGTAGAGCATAAGATTCTTCAAAACAGCCTTGTCATAAGAAGCCAAAAATAAAACCCATAAAAAAGTAAGCATGGTGGTTCAGTTATATTTTTTGGTTACACGAAAAAGCTGTCCAAAAACGCTGGTTTTCAACATGTTAATGACCCGTTTTTCCACGAATAGCACCTACCCCCCTTAGTAATTCCGAAAAAAGGCTGTTTTTGACCTACCCCCTATAGGTTTTAACATAGAACATCTAATAGGATACTAATAGGTTCGTAGAAAACACGCAGATAAAGCCTACCCCTATCAAGAAAGGTAGACCCCCTATAGGTTTCTGCATATTATTTCTATTTGGATCCTAATAGGTTGGTATGAAAAGTAAAGCAACGATGGCAACGAAAAGCAGTGAACAGCACAATGCAAATCGGGCAACTCGCATGGCCCATAACAGGATTATCTTCCCGCCCAAAACAAACAATCAACCAAAACAACCCAAATCAGGAGTTTTATCGTTAAAAAAGGGATTAAAAGCGTTTTTTAGCATTATTTTTAAGGTTTTAGCCTTTAGGTTTTTTCCCTTTCAGGTTACAAATACAAGTTGATGTTAAAAATTGTCGGAAAAATTAAAAATTAGGAATAAAAAAATTTCTAACTGTCTTCCACACCAAATATTCTAAAAAATATCTTACCAAATGCTGGTGAGGCTATTACTAAAATTGACAGTAATAAGCCCATAAATAAGACAGATGATGTTATTGTCCACCAATCGAAATTATTCTTAGCAATGATCTCTGATTGGTAATAGTTCTCAATAATTACAGTTACATAAATAATAACTGCTATTAACACACAAATTATGTATGCTCGAAGAATTTTTTTAACATGGTATTTTAGGCCTTTTGGTAATTGCTTTTCGTTTTTTATTGGATTTTCTGATTTTTCATCGGTAAATTCTTTGGTGGACAACAGTTTCGGAGTTTCAGTACACCATTTATCTACAGTATTACTAATCTCAGGTAGGGTCATAAAACAAGAATTGGATAAGCCAATCATATTGCCATGAGCCATAAGCAGGTTTCGCTCTTTCGGCAATATCTTAAAGAAAGAAGCAAAGCCATATAATTTGACTCTGCTTTTCTTAGCCATTAATAGTGAAGCTTTTTTACGAATTTCATCTTGGGCGTCTTTTCGCGCATTTGTCAATTCTTGGGGTTCATTGGGTTTACGCGGATTCGTATAGATATTTGAATAGTATTCCAAGGCATCTATTGCTTCCCCAATTGCCGAGGACAATTCTTGTACGGGGTCAATAAAAAATTTCATGAATATCTGCCCAAGAACAAAAATGGTGATTCCACCTATTATCGTTAAAGTAACTTGTGACAAAGGCGTTAAATCCACCCACTTTCCCCCGCTTAAGATATTTGCTCTTTTAAGAAAAAGTTTTGGGTCTACTAGATAGTATAGTTTCCGCCTGCTCGATTTCGATTATACCTCTATACTGTAGTGATCTTCTCTTATAGTGCCATCTATCCAATGCCTTTAGGTAAATGCTAAATCATGTCTACTGCCCTATGTTGAAGTTGGTTGGCCAGAATTTCTAATGAGAGCACATATGCACCAAACGTGCTGGCTATAGATTAATGAAATAAGAGATAAGGTTTGGGAAAAAAGTGGTTTATGGGTAGAATCGTTTTGTGGTTTTTGGGAAGGGTATTGCGTCGATGATGTTGTTTAGGAAGTCTGCTTTTTCTTGTCAGTCGAGTTGGGGTTTGGTTTTCAAGTAATTTATATATAGTCAAGTAGGCGCTAAATTTTATTATGAATGGATTGGCCAAAAGTTTGTCATTGTGTTTGGTTTTAGTTTTGGCTGTTTCGGTTTTGTTTTCTGTTGCTGTGCCTATTGATGCGCAAACGGTGCCTCAGCCTTCTGTTCCAGAATTCACGGTGAAGTTTGTAAATGCTTCACACACGGAATTCACCCCTAACATCTATACAGGAGCACTAGAAGGAAAGGAAGTTGGCGATAACTCAATTGTAATTACAATAACTAATCAGCCTTTTTCTTATTCAGGTTATCAACTGTTCTATAATGTTCGTTGTAAACTTCATTTTGGAGGTGATGATTGGGCTGAGTTTTATCCCTTAGAGGATTCGGCTATCTCATATTACGGAGGCGATGCTACTTATGACAAGTTTATAGAAAATGGTGTGCAGCCGTCAAACTTGGCATACACTATCCTTAGTTATTCTGTTAAACCAACAATTTTTCATGAAAAATCGGGTTATGACATTTATCTACATGATGGAGATGTTAACTTTGAGGACGAGGTTATTGGAATTGGGCTTCCCTATGGTACCCAGCTTGATTTTCAAGTAGAAGCTCAAGTTGGGCATCCCTCTAGTAAAATGGTTATTGAGCATCCATTATACCCCAGTAATGGTGCACACATGGAGCCTGCCATCGGTTATGATTTATCAAGCGGGTGGAGTGACACAAAAACAACTGTTATAGGGCAAAACATAGCTTCAGCTCAGCCGTCACCGACAGTTCCAGAATTTCCAACCCTGATAATCCTGCCATTGTTCATTGCAGTACCCGTAATAACAGCGATGATTTACCGAAAAAAACAGTTCGCTAAAATAAAATAAAAAATAGTTTGAGGCAAAAAAGTTGCCTATGGATAGAATCGACGCGTAGTTCTTGGGAACGGAATCGCGTCAATAATGTTGTCTAAATCCAGCATCCAAACGATTAAGCGTTCTACGCCCATGCCGAATCCGACGTGCGGAACCGTGCCGTAACGGCGGAGGTCAAGATACCATTCGTAATCTTCTGGGTTTAAGCCCTGAGCCTTCATGCGTTCTATTAGGGTGTCTTTGTTGTCTTCTCTTGCGCCGCCTGTGCTGATTTCTCCGATACGTGGAACCATCATGTCTACGCTGTAGGCGATTTCTGGGTTGTCTTCGTGGGTTTTGCAGTAGAATGCTTTGATTGCTGTTGGGTAATCGTATACGAAGAATGGTTTGCCAAATTCGTCTGCCAAAACTTTTTCGTCTTCGTAACCGAGGTCGCTGCCCCAGTCCAAGGCGGGGTTTTTGGGTTTTAGGCGTTCGATGGCTTCTTTGTAGGTGATTCTTGGAAACGGCGCCTGCACAGCTTTAAGCTTGTTAATGTCAGCGCCAAGTTCCGCAAATTCTTTCTCGCATCTTGCCGCAACAGTTTGGCAAATGTGAGCCATTAAGCCTTCTTCAAACTTCATAAGGTCATCCATGTTTGAGAATGGCCATTCGCCTTCCATGTGCCAGTATTCGGTTAAGTGGCGAATTGTGCGGCTCTTCTCTGCACGGAACGATGGCGCGATGCAGTAGACCTTCTCTAAGCCGTACATGAGAATTTCAAGGTACAACTGGCTGCTCTGAGTAAGGTACAGTTGCTGGTCAAAATATTTCAAGCCAAAAAGCGTTGAGCCGCCTTCTACAGCTGCAGATATGAACATGGGCGGTGAAACTTCAGTGTAATCTTGCTGTCTGAAGTATTCGCGTGCAGCTTCGAAAACTCTGTCACGTACCCGCATGACGAGGCTCATTTTTCGGCTACGTAGCCAGAGGTGGCGCATGTCACGGATGAATTCTTCACTTTTATCTTTGCCGATTGGAAAAATTTCAGCCAAACCGATGATGGTGATGGCGTCTGCGCTGATTTCGTATCCGCCTGGTGCACGGTCATCTTTTCGTGCAACGCCTTCAAGGCTGAGGCTGGATTCGATAGTTAATTTTTGTGCTTCACTCCAGGCGGGGCTATCCTTTTTCACTGTGCATTGCACGACGCCTGTGGAGTCACGTAATACTATGAATATGAGTGATTTTCCTTCACGTTTGCGGTATACCCAGCCGCGGATTTCTATTTTTTGGTCTGGGCAGCATCCGTCTAGGACTTCGCGTATCTTCTTAAGAGTCATTGGAATCAACCGTTTCCTCTAATTATTGACAAGTATCCTAAATGCCTATCGTATCAGGAATAATTTAAAATTGACTGAAAAAACAAAAAAAGAAAAGAAAGGAAGGTTTAGGCTTTTTTGCGCATTAAAAGCAAACCGACAATCGCAATCGCAACAATGACTGCTACGCCTGTTCCTACAGTGTACAGTTCATACGGCGGGTTCGTCGCGTCTCCACTGCTGGAAGGTTCAGGTGTCGATGCTGGGTCTGCTACAGTCGCGTATGTTTGAGCCCAACTGCTACCGTAAGAATTGTCACCCATGAACGTGGCGGTAATAACGTATTTTCCAGCAATTTCAGGTGTCCATTCAAGCCCGTAAGTTCCACTCATGTCGCTGACTGCGTCGCCAATGTGTACATAGTTGCCGTTAGGGTCAACAGCGTCAATTGAAACAGGTACTCCAGTCACGTCTGCGGGGACAGCTAAGCCTTTGTGCAAATGTGCCATCCATTCACCCATGGATTCTTCAGAAACACACGGGGTGCCCGGTTGTCCTGGTGACAAGTCAAGAACTGTGCCTTTGATTATCACGGTTTCTTTAGTGCTTATCTGAGTCATTGGGGCTTCAACAGTTGTTTCACTTAATCCTTTGCCGAAGCAGTAAGTGTAGCCGTCGCTGCTCATTTCAAAGAGGTAACCGTCAGCGATTGGGCCGATGCTGGTTGTGTGTTTAGACATTGCACCTGTAATCATTGTGCTCCAAACTTCTTCGCCCGTAACTGCGTCAATGCAGAAAGTCTTCCAGCCTCTGGTGATTGGCACGGTTGCTGAGTGTTCAATCGTGTAGGTGTACATTTTTCCATCAGCGATTCTTGCACCAATGTTCCAAGAATAAACTGTTGTTCCGTTCTCGTCAATGTAGGGGGTTTCATAGGGGTTCTCTGCGGGTGCTTCAAACTTCCACGCGATTGTTCCATCTTCCCAATTGAAAGCGTAAATGCCACTGTATGCTTGCCTGTAAAGTAAACCGTACGCAGTTTGCACATCGTAAGCTCCAAAGCCAGCGTCGTCCCATGGATAATCGAATCTTTCACTCTTCCAAACTTCAGCGCCCGTTCTGCTGTTTAATGCTAAGAAGTAACCTTGTTCTGTTAGAATGGCGAATTTGCCGTGGTCTGCAACAATACATGATGCACTGTAAGCTGTTTCGCCTTCACGTGTAACGTTCCAGAGGACTTGTCCAGTGTTTATGTCGATGCCATACGCGTTCATTGCTACATAGATGCCGCCTCTAGAGATTGTTGAGGCAGTTGCTGCTACTCCTGCTTCAAAATCAACGCATGTGGGCAGGTTGCTTATTGGCCAGCTTATGTTACTTGCAATTCTTGTACCAGTGCTTGTTGTCAAGTTAGCTAAACTGCCAAGTGTTGTCCAGTTGATTAACCGGTACCTGTTGGCTCCTGCAGCTGCACCTAAATCTTGCACGCTTAAGCAGTAACCATTCATGTAGTATACAGCGTTGGTTAATGGCGCAATTGAGTAGTTGCCTGTGATTCCGCCTGTGATTGGATCGAATTTGATGAGTCGCTGACTACCTATGTAATCCAGGTAAACGCCTGTTACGTGTGTTGGGTCACCGCCGCCTCCTGGGCTTTGTCCGATAGCGTACTCAATCACGTTTGGCTCCATCGGGCCGACTGATGAACCAAACATTGTCTGTATGGTTGTTGTAGGCTGCTGGACTTCCCAGTAAACTTCTCCGGTACGTACATCGTAGCATTGCCAGACATATTGTGTTTCACCATTAAGCGGTTTGGTTAAGACTTCGTATGCTCTGCCTGCAAC